>JBCCEO010000329.1:0-8144 GCA_039030255.1 Planctomycetota bacterium
AGCTGATAAAAAGTCAGGTTGTGATGAGTGAGCAAGATGGGACCAAGCATTTCCTTAACATTGAACAAGTGCCGCAAATAAGCGCGGCTGTGTTTGCAGGCAAGACAGGGGCAATTCTCATCTAGTGGTCGCGGATCCTCAGCGTGCTTTGCGTTGCGAAACCGGACGGTACCATTCCAAGTAAAAGCCAACGCGTTTCGACCATTGCGTGTCGGCATGACGCAGTCAAACATGTCGATGCCGCGAGCGATGCCTTCCAGTAAATCGATAGGACGGCCCACACCCATCAAATAGCGAGGACGGTCTTCCGGTAGAAAAGGCGTAGTGCCCTCGATAACCCGATACATCTCCTCTGGTGGTTCACCGACGCTCAATCCGCCAACGGCAAAACCGTCGAAGGGCATCCTTGTGAGTCCTGTAGCGCTCTCCTTTCGCATTTCAAGATCAAGACCGCCCTGCACAATCGCAAACTTGGCTTGTTCCTTGCGAGTCGCCGATTCCAAGCAACGTGCGGCCCAGCGCGTTGAGCGCTCCATGGCTTCGCGCACTAACGCAGGCTTCGAGGGAAGTGCGACAACATGGTCCAAAACCATCGCGACGTCGCTACCAAGTTGCTCTTGAATGCGAATCGACTCTTCGGGAGTCAAACGTAGCGTAGCACCATCGATGTGAGATTGAAAAGTGGCGGCATCCTCAGTGACTTTGTTGATCTTCGACAGGCTAAAGACTTGAAACCCTCCGCTATCTGTCAGGATTGGACCTTGCCACCCCATGAACGAGTGGAGCCCACCAAGCTTGGCGACAAGTTCGCTGCCTGGACGCAACGCAAGATGATAAGTGTTGCCAAGAATCATGGGTGCGCCAGTCGATTCAACCTGATCAATCGCCAGGCCTTTCACGGTACCGACGGTTCCAACAGGCATAAACACCGGGGTTTCTACTGAGCCGTGTGGCGTCGCGATGCGGCCTCTACGGGCCACCTGCCCCAAAGGCGACTTTAATTCAAATTGAAATCCGATTTCTGGCATGGAATATTACACTCGCCTGGAAACCGACTTCGCCGATTTTTGCTACCACTTTGTGCGAGCGCTCAAACGCTGGATGTTTCAAAATTGGAATGAAAAAACCGGCGAGCCACATGGCACTCGCCGGTTCGTATCTTCACTTTACACTTGCCGATTTGTGATCAATCACCGCGAAGTTTCAATTCCATTGCGGTCAGTTTTTCACGAACTTCATTTAGGCTCGTCACCCCGAAGTTCTTGGACTCTAACAAGTCATCTGGAGTCTTGCGAATAAGTTCCGAGATGGTGTTGATGCCAAGTCGAACCATACACTTGCGTGCACGTACGGACAGGTTCAAGTCGGAGATCGGGCGATCCAAGACTGCTTGCTGATCCGGCGTAAATGTAGAGGTGTCCAACGGTGGATCGGGTTCGCGTTGCGCATCCTGCATTTGCCCTAGAACCAAACCGCGAGAGGAGAGCATATCGCGAATTTCAACCAAGCTGGTTTCGCCAAAGTTCTTGCTGGACAGCAATTGCTGCTCTGTCGTGCGGACCAAGTCCCCAAGCGTTTCGACGCCCATCTTTTGTAGGCAGTTTCGGCTTCGCACCGAAAGCTCGAAGTCGTTCACAGAAACGGCTAGCAGCTGTGACATACGCTCAGTTTGACGCGCCGAATCTTCGTCGTAGTAAACATTACCGGATGCTGCCGCATCCTTCATGTATAGCCGAGCACGGTCGTGATTCGGAAAGACGTCCAAGACTCGTTTGTAGCAAGCCTGAGCTTTGCCGAAGTCATTACGATCTTCGTACATTATGCCAAGGTTTAGGAGCGTACCGACATGAGCTGGGAAGCAAGAAGCCGCACGCTCGTACAATTGAAGCGCTTCGAGATCATTTCCCTTGCGGTCATGCTCGTAAGCGAGTCCAAACAATGCACCCGGGTGCTGGTCGTCGTACTGGATAGCTCGATTATACAGCCTTAAGACTTCATCGAAATTTCCATCCAAGCTGGCAACAGTTGCACCGCGTTGGTAGTTGTATTCTGCGGTCTGCTCGGAAGGACCGAAGATATTATCAAGGATATCCATGGCTTCGCGCAGTTTGCCCTGGTAGCGCAATACCTCGGACACGGCGACTTGGCACTGATCAGCATCGTAGCCTGCGTTCTTGGCCGATTCAAAGTTTTGAACTGAGCCTTCGCAGTCGTGCAACTGGAAACAAGCTTTTGCAAGATAGTACAAAGCCAGCGCACTTCCATCGGAGTGCAGCAAAGTGTCCTTTGCTTCCTGGAATTTGCCGACTAAGTACTGGCACACTCCAAGACGCACCGCTTGCGCGGGACTTCTCTCAGGAACTTGTGCGAGCTCGGTGATAGAGTCCTTGAGGACCCCAAGTTGGCTGTAGTCATCTGCAATGGTCTTGCAGATTTGTGCAATTTCCGCAGGTCCGAAGGAATGGTTGGAAACAACCATCTCATGAACATCAAGAACCGAAGGTTCCGTCATTCTTCGCATACTCCAAATAAAGGTGCAACGCGTCGTCGTTTGTTCTTCCAGCGAGACGCCAAGTTCTCGCAGGAACATATCGAGGATGATCCGTACTTCCTCGATTCAAAAAAGTTAATTCACTTGAAGAGCCAGCGGCGGGAATCGAACCCGCAACCCCCGCATTACGAATGCGGTGCTCTGCCGATTGAAGCTACGCTGGCAAAGTAGCGAGTCTGCTCTACGCGAATCCCAAAAAACTCAAGGAATCGCAGATTCTCAATACTCAGTGCTTAAGAGTCTTGAGATTTTCGCAACCTCCCCAACTTGTGAATTGGAGAAAAATTTAACTCGATTTCCAGAAATTGGTCAATAGGGACCGCGTCCGCCTTGTATTTTCAAGCTGATTGCGGCCTCTGCAAAACTAATGCCACCCTTCGAAACACGCATTGTGGCTTTGTGAGCCGGTAAAGACAGCCCGATTTGGGGGGGCGAGATCGAAGGAAGAACGGTGCGAAGCTAAAAAATGTTTAGCTGATCTTTTGCGTCATCAGTCATCATATCTTGGTTCCACGGTGGTTCCATCACTACCTTAATTTCGACTTCACCGACGCCGTCCATCGATTCTACTGCGGCTCTACTGTTGGCGACCAATTGAGGGCCAGCTGGACACATTGGGCTCGTCATCGTCATCTCAACAGTAACATTCTGCTTGTCGTCATCACCAGCCTGCAAATCTACGACGTAGATCAGACCAAGATCAACAATATTGACGAAGAGCTCAGGATCAATCACTTCCTTTAGTTTCTCACGGACAGAGGCCTCGTTCAGCTCTAGCAAAGGACCTGCTGCGGCCTCCTCTTGGGCTTCTGTTTCGCTTGTGGTTTGAGGCTTTTCTGCATCTTCGCCTGCCGTGTTATCTGTTTCGTCGCTCATTCTTACATCCTCAGGATCAGTTTTCGGATCTGGCTAATTATTTCCCACACTGCTGTGTCCTGTCCAGCGGAGATGGCAGTTCGCCACCAGCTGGGGCATTCGACCAGGCACAGCGAGTTATATGCTCCCAGATCCGAGTCCTTTGACTCAGCATTAGTTCGAGTGCAGTGCCCCCATAGGAAAAGAGCGTTCGAGTGCTGTGCCCCCAATGAACCCAAATTCACCGAAACAACTAGACCCGAGTGCAGTGCCCCCAATGGACCGTGCCCCCAATGGACCGAGAGACGATTCCAGTGGTGTCCGCTGGGCCCCGAGCACGTTGAGTTACCCAGGATCTTTGCGTTGAAAAAGAGCCGCGCATATTTCGTGCCGAACCTTATTGGCTGTGCCCCCGGGCATATTTTACTGGCTAGGGGAGTGCAAGTTGCCTTCGGCTAGCTTAAGACCCAGCTTAGGGGACTTTCGTCGCCCAAATCATAAAGCGAATGGGATTTCGCGGCTCTTTGTGAATAACTGTAACAATTACAGGTGGAAAATCGGTTATATTGAATACTAAACCATCAAGCCATTGCCCCTTAAAAGGATCTTCCTTTCCTTATCCTCTCTTTTTGATTCCAGAGCGAAGCTTCTGGTTTCCGCTTGTCGCAAGGAGCTATGAAATGGCGGTACTGACGAACGTTGAAACAACTACGATTGCAAACGCGGCTTTTCTTCAAGAAGTCAAGGAATCGAACTTCGAACTCTGGTCGATTCTTTCGGAACTCCGTGAGATCGACTTTTCTGATGCCTCGCGGGAAACGACTAGCAACTTTGTGCACAAACTGACAGAACTACGCGATAGCGTCGCCTTGGAGTTCTCTCTTGAGGAAACCTACGGTTTTGTCGACGGGGTTCCAAGCCTGAATTCCTTTGGCTTGGGCGATGCTTCCTTGGCCAAATCCCAGCATCGTGAACTCTACCTCCAATTGCAAGAAATCTGCGAGCAAACCGAAGAGGCTCAGTATCGAGGAACGATCGCTAGAGATCTTCAGATTTACGCCGGTGCTTTCGAGCAATTCGACTCTTGTTTTCGAGCGCATGAAAATTACGAGGCCGAACTCATCCGATGTGGACTTGGCGATCGTTCGAAGAGTTCGTAAAACGGGAACTGCTCGAAAGTCTTTTGACGCAAGCTTTCTGCTGACTATTTGAACGACTTTTCCTTCGTTCTCGGCAAGCAGGAAGCCAGCAGTTTTCTTATGGATACGCTTCTATGTTGGTTGAGTCAGAGGGAACAGGCCAAGCACTTGAGATCATGCTGGTCGAGGACAGCCTACTTGACGCACGTCTTACTATCGAGGCTTTGAAGCACTGCGGTATCCATCATCGTCTGACGCTATTTCGCGAAGGACGAGAAGCAATCTTATTCCTCGATCAGGAAGGCGTTTTTGCTCGCGCTCCCAAGCCACACGTTATTCTGCTCGACTTATTCTTGCCTGACACGCAAGGTGTAGACCTACTACGTAAATTTCGCGACTCGATTGACACTGCTTCGATTCCAGTGGTCGTGTTAACCAGTAGCGATGACAACACGGATCAGGCCGAGTGTGAGAAGCTTGGCGTTTCCAGCTATATCCGAAAACCATTCAACGAAGAAAAATTCCTTGCCGTCATTCGAAGACTCAAGGGCTTGTCATTACTGATCGACTAGGGGCAAGGAGGTATTGTTAGGCCAATATCTCATGCACGATTTCTCCGTGCACATCGGTGAGCCGATATCTTCGACCTTGGTATTTGAAAATCAATCTTTCGTGGTCGATGCCAAGCAAATGCAGCAAGGTAGCATTCAGATCGTGCACATGCACCGGGCGTTCTGCAATGTTGTAGCTGTACTCGTCGGTGGTCCCAAGTGAAACACCGCCCTTGATGCCGCCACCGGCCATCCACATGCTAAAGCAGCGAGGGTGATGATCTCGGCCGTAATTGTTTGCCGTCAATTTTCCTTGGCTGTAAGCCGTGCGGCCAAATTCACCGCCCCAAACGACCAAGGTATCGTCCAACATTCCTCGCTGTCGTAAGTCTTCCACAAGCGCCGCTGACGCTTGGTCCGTTTCTTTGCACTGCCGAACGATCGCTCCAGGCAGTCCGCCATGTTGGTCCCAACCTTGGTGAAACAGCTGCACGCAGCGCACGTCGCGTTCAAGCAACCTTCTCGCCAGCAGGCAGTTGGCGGCAAAAGATCCTGGGTCTTTCGCGTCGGGCCCATACATATCCAACACGTGCTGTGGCTCGTCGGAAATATTGGAAACCTCAGGGATCGAAGCCTGCATTCGAAAAGCCATTTCACTCTGAGCGATTCGAGACTCGATAACGGGATCTAATCGTTTCTCCAATTCAAGCTGATGCAGCTCGTTCATGTGGTCCAGCAACTTGCGACGTCCCACGCGTGAAACTCCAGGAGGATTGTTCAGGTATAAAACTGGATCTTTTCCAGAGCGGAACTGTACTCCTTGATGGTTAGCAGGTAAAAAACCGCTGCCCCAAAGTCGCGAATAAAGCGGCTGTCCACCTTTATTCTTGCTGACCATCACGCAAAACGTCGGCAGATTCTCATTGACACTGCCCAGTCCATAGTCGAGCCAGGCTCCCAGCGAAGGACGACCAGCGATCTGCGATCCAGTCTGAATGAAGGTGATCGCCGGGTCATGATTGATCGCCTCGGTATGCAAACTCTTCACGAAGCATAATTGATCTGCGATCTTGGCCGTATGCGGCAACAACTCACTTAGCCAGGCACCGCTCTGCCCATACTGCGAGAATTTGAACTTGGAACCCGCAAGCGGAAGTGTAGCTTGATTCCCAGACATTGCCGTCAGTCGCTGCCCCATGCGCACCGAAGCGGGCAGCTCCTTGCCGTTGTGCTCGTTGAGCATCGGTTTGTAATCATATAAATCGATCTGCGAAGGGCCACCACTCTGGAAAAGATAAACGACCCGCTTTGCCTTAGGAGCATGGTGAAATGTCGGCATCTGCGCGCCCTCTGGCAACTGCAATGCACCATTCTCAGATCCATCGCTTGCTCGCGCGGACGACGCTAGAACACTGGTTAGCGCTGCGGTTCCAATTCCCAGTGCGCTGCGGCCAAAGAAATGCCGGCGTTGCAAAGACTGGTTGATTTCTGGCGTGTTCATTAGGTCTACTTTGATTCTTGTAAGACGAGCCGTAATTCTGCTAACGCTTCATCACCGTTTCATCGTAAGTCATCAGCCCTTCAGCGACCACAGTCAATGCTGCCAAGCGAATCGCGTCGAACTCTTCGCCTACCGCAGCATCCCCTACCTGAAGCAGGCTCATTGCACTAGCCGCATCTATTTGAAAGTCCTCCAATTGGCTTTGGAACATTCGTTCGATAACGTCCAATTCTCGTTTGTCCGGGGCTCTCGCGGCCAACGAGCGAAAAACAAATTTCAGTTGTGGCTCTAGTTCATTACTTTCGGCCATGGCCCGCATCGCAAGGGCCTTTGCAGCCTCAACATATTGAGGATCGTTTAGAAGTACAAGCATTTGCAGCGGGGTCATGGTGACTTGTCGCTTCACCACACAAACTTCCCGATTGCTTGCATCCAATGTCATCATGGCTGGTGGAGGCGAAGTGCGTTTCCAGTAGGTGTAGAGGCTACGACGATGGCTGCCTTCGCCCTCTTCACGAGTGTAGGTCTTCCCAGACTTCTCTTTCCAAAGCCCAGCAGGTTGATAGGGTTTTACGGGTGGGCCACCTAATCTTGGAATGAGAAGACCACCGGCTGAGAGTGCCGCGTCTCGGATCATTTCTGCAGGAAGACGCTGCGACGGTCCGCGTGCGAGCAAGGTATTCTCTGGATCAAGTTCCAAAAGTTCCCGAGTAGGATCTGATATCTGCCGATAAGCTCTCGACATCACGATCATCTTCAATAGTCGCTTTACATCCCAACCAGATTCGACAAAGTCAACTGCCAACCAGTCCAAGAGTTCAGGGTGGGTCGGCAAGCTTCCTTGGAGCCCAAAATCTTCTGATGTTCGCACCAATCCTTGTCCAAACATGGCTTGCCAAAAGCGATTCACTGCAACGCGAGCGGTCAACGGATGTTCCGGCCTAGTCAACCAAGCCGCAAGATCGCGTCGATTCGCATTCTGCTCCACCGGCTCTGGCAGAATCGCACTGGGAAGAGCGCGTGAAACCATTTCTCCCGGTGCGTCATATGCACCACGCGTAAGGATATATGTTTGCCGAGGAGTCTTGTCCTCAACCATCACCATAATTTCAGAAACGGCCTCAGCGACTTTACTGCGTCTGCCGCGTAATTCGGCTAGTGTCGATCGAAGCTCGTCGATTTTCCCCTGCTCTGCCGTGAAAAATTCATGCAAAGCTTCGTCCGGCAAGTTGTAGAGGAATTCACGTATGTTTGCTGGAGACTCATCCTTCAAATAGATGTACTGAACTTCTAAGGCGCTCAGTTCCGCGGCGAATACCTTAAGCTCATCAACGCGACCGTTTTTAAAGCCCTTATCGCGAAAACGTTGTCCCAAGGCGAGCTCCGCGGGACTTGCCGCGATAGTGCGAGTCAATTTATCCCGCACTATATTTAGTTCTTGCAGTTCGCCATCCAAGTAGATTTTCAATCCGTCGGCTCGACTGGAACCATCGTAAGTCACCGTGACGTGCGCCCACTGATTGATTGGCAATGCATCTTTTGATACC
>JBCCEO010000330.1:0-8132 GCA_039030255.1 Planctomycetota bacterium
CAGATACTTTGAAGTCTTAATACGCTTCGCCTTTCTTCCATTTAATTGCTTGTATCGCCTCATCCAAATTTTCTTTCGTGATATCTTCGAAAGATTTTTTTGAAGTTCTGATGCAACGTGTGCTGGAGTTGCGAGACTCGATTGCTAAGAAAAACGAGCAAACCCTTGAATCGCAACTGGACGCGATCATTAAAGAAGAGCGTAAGCATCTTGGCGAACTGCAGCAATTGGCGGCCAGCATCCAATCCTCTCAAACCGACATGACGCCCTTTCGTGAAGCTGTTCGCAAATTAGGCGATACTCAGCGACGGATAATCTCAAATCTTCAGCAACTGCAGTTAACTTCCAATGCGGAACTTCAGAAGCTGAATGATGAAATAGAGCAGGGCAATCCGGCAAATTCGGCAACAGGAAACAATCCCGCTTCAGGGGCGGGCGGCCAAGGCGTGCAGCAAGTCGATCCAAGAGTACGTGCGGCACAAATTAAAATGGTGCTTACTTATATCGACCGTGCAGCTCAGAAACTTGCGCGAGCAAGAAGCTATACGAGACGCTCGCAAGCAAACCGAGCATTTGTACGCTGGTCTAGCGGCCTGACGGAAACCAAGCGAGCCCGCGACCAACTTCGACTTCCAGTAGAAATTCTGAGTATTCTGATTTCCGATTCGAGTCTTGTTCAACGGCAAGTCGAGACCTTGGTCGACTTCGAGGAAAAGAAAGCCGAATTAGACGTTGCCCAGCTGCCGCCCGGTGCAATGAAAGTGTTGCAGCCACCTGTTTGGTTGACCACGGATCTTCTGAAAGAACAGGTGGGTGCGCAGGAAGAAAGAACCGAAGAACTGTCTGCCATCTTCTCTAGTATTGGACAGTCAGTCCAGGACTCTCAGGAACTTACGGCAGAGCAACAGCGCGAGTTGGAAGCTTACCGATTGGCTCTTCCATTTCTCAAAAAGGCTGTCGGCCATTTTGCCAGGGCGGATCTGCGATTAAAGGAGTCTCAGGCTGCTCCGGGAGCAGATATTGCACAAATCAGAATCGCCGATTCTGAGCTCCAATCGGCCATTGAGCAATTGTCACTTGCCGCCGAGTACTTTTACGATGTGCGTCGCCTAATTGAGTTGATGTACGGTCAAGAAAGTCGCATTCAAAACCTGTTACAACAAACAAATTTAGAAGAAGCTAACGCCGAAGAATATTCAAAGCAAGTTTACAGTCTACAACAACAGAATGCAGAGCGTTTGCCAAGACTACGCGCACTGATCGATGAAGAATTGACCGCCACCACGGAAGCGGCCCAAGCAAATTCGCCT
Source organism: Planctomycetota bacterium (assembly GCA_039030255.1). Classification (GTDB taxonomy): domain Bacteria; phylum Planctomycetota; class Planctomycetia; order Pirellulales; family Pirellulaceae; genus Aureliella. Next base: position 1,311 of record JBCCEO010000330.1, read on the forward strand.
ACCGGTGGCAATAATCAGCCTGGGTCGAATCAAACGAACCCAAATGATGCACAAGAGGCTGATCCAGAACGACGGCGAGTCGAATTGGCAATCAAGTTCGTCGAAGCGCTAGATCAGACATTTGAGGTGATTTCTGGAGAATTGCAGTCGCTACAATCGGATCCGCCTACCCTGCCGGACGAAAGGCCGCCTTCACCAGCGACAACATTGCGACCAAATCAAGCTCGGTTGCTGGCTTACCAATTTGCGGCGCCCAAGGATGAAGTCGATTTAGCAGTTGAAATACTTGAGGAACTTCGTCGGCTCTATTTTTCGCTTATCGAACACCTCCGCGATACGGCTCGGCGTCAAGCGGAATTGAATGACGCTACCAACAGTGCTTTTCCTGAAAGCAGCCCGACACACAATCAGTTCGCAAGTTACGCGCCGCGTCAAGAAGAACTGAAGGAAATCGCAAGCGAGCTCTCCAAAGCTTTTGCAGACCAAGCGGAACAAATGCGACAAGCATCGCAGCAACCTCAGCAGAGCCCGGCTGATTCTGGAGGGCCTGATCCTGAAGAGTTGACAGCGAACGCCGATCGAGTTGAACAGGCCGTCGAACTGATCGCCGAGGGTGCCGACTTGATGCAAACAGCAGTTCAAGCACTTGAGTCGATTAGTTCCAAAGCAAGTCAAGAGCCGAAAGACGACCTTGAAGCGAAGGCCTTGGACGCTGAGCAGGAGCCTATGAAATCGCAGGGGGATGCCTTGCTAAAGTTACTAGAGGCACTGCAGCTTCTAGATCAGCAGCAGAATCAAGACAATCAAGACCAACAGGACCAACAGGATTCACAAGAACAACAGCAAGATCAGCAAAATGAATCGAGCTCGAGTCCATCGAGGCCTCGGAACCAGCAACAGTTGAATTCCGAGCAGATGCTGCAAGCAATTCGGGATCAAGAAGCCAAACGCCGCAAGGAAAAAGGTCGTCCTGCGGTTGTTGGCGATGGAACGGTAGAAAAGGATTGGTAGCCGAGCATGAAAACTCATTACCCAGTAGTCGTTCTCATTCTCCTTGTTGCATCCATTGGAAATCAGAGCGCATTTGGGCAAGAAATACGCCGTGCTATGTCCGGGGGAAAAAAATACGTTGGTGAGCCGTTTCAAGTAAAGCTCACTCTAAGCGGATTTGGGAACCAGCAGGCGAGCGCCAAGTTTGTTGGAGAGGATGATCCTGAGGTTTCGATTGGCCCGCCCCAATTCGGTCAATCGCGAATGAGCATCAATGGCTTCGTAACGCAATCAGTGAGCTTCACCTACACAATTACTGTCCTTAAAAAAGGCGAAGTAAAAATTGGGCCTTTTGAAGTTGAGGTGGACGGCGAGAAAGTCGAGACAGAACCTATTTTCTTCAATGCAGATATCGAAGAAATTGCCCAAGATCCGGACTTAGAGCTCACCCTGAAATTTCCTGATCGCAATGTATATGTCGGAGAGCGTGTGCCAGTAGAAATAGAGTTTGGTTGGTTTGGCGATCGCAGAGAAGCAGATTTGGTCTTCCGAGAATTATCGCTTCAATCGGCCTTCTTCGACGAGTTTCGATTTGAGGACTTTCGAGTTCAACGAGGTGAAAATTATTTTCTGCTGAAGACTTCTCAAGGCGAGAATGCGGTGCTCGCGCGAAAAACAATTGAAAAAAGACGTGATGAGGAGATTACCGTCTTTCGCGGGACAAGGTTCCTTTCCGCTGAATCGGCAGGTGAATTCCAGGATATCCAAATCAACGGAAATGCCAAAAGACCCGACAGCTATGGTCGGGACTTTTTCGGCGATGAAGTGGTCCGGAGTATGGCCCGCTGTGCCGTGAAATCGAAGCCCGTTACCTTGAATATTCTGCCCGTACCAATCGGAGGTCGGCCAAAAAGTTTTTCTGGTGCGGTTGGTGAGTCGTACTCCATTTCGGCTGCAGCGAAACGTTCGGTCATTCGCGTGGGTGACCCCGTTTCAGTCACCATCACTGTTTCCGGTAGCGGTCGGCTGGATTCAATCGTTCTCCCGCTCACCCAAGATTCTGGCCTGCTCGATAGCGGAGATTTTGAGCTGCCGGCGGAACCTCCTTCGGGAAGCATTGATGGCGATGAGAAACTGTTCAATCTGCAGCTTCGTGCCAACAATGTTGATATTGCTGAGATTCCAGCTCTCCCTTTGAGTTGGTTCGACCCGGTCGCGGAAAAATTCCAGACGGTGTACTCGGATCCGATAGCATTGCAAGTGCGTGAAGCAGAAATAATCTCGTCGAAGGACGTCGTATCTGCAGCTCCTAAGCCCCAAAATTCGGAGGCCAAGAAAACTCCGGTAATGGATATTGCTGCCGAGTTAGAATTGGTGGGTGCGAATTTGGCGATCGAACAGAACACTGCGAAACTATTGGGTTCCACTTTGGATAGTCGACCTTGGTTGGCCTGGGTATTCTACGCGGCTGCATTCGCAATTCTGATCGGAACAGCAATATTGCAGTTTCGAAAGAAAGTCGATGTGGAATCTGTCGCAAAGCAACAGCAAACGGCAGATCAACATCGCTCGATTGGGCGAGCGGCGACACTGCCACCGCGGGAAGGGGCTCGTGAAGTAGCAGAGGCCTTGCGAAAGTTGTTGGCTCAGAACCCTCAAGCAGATCGACAAGATGTAGAAAAGATTGTGGCCAAATGCGATGCCCTCGTTTACGCCCCAACTGAACCCAGCAAGGCAGAATTCGAACGGCTTGTTCAGTTAGCCGCCGACGCCGCGAAGAAGCTGGAGGGCAACGCCTGATGGCAACTCAAACTGGCAACCAGGATCGCAACGGGAAGCCACCTGGGCTTAGACAAAGGTGCAATTCGCTGTGTAGCTTGTTCAGTCGCATTGTGTTTATTGCGTTCTTTGCGTCTCCAGCATTGGTTGCCGCGGATGACACCCAAACGATGCTGGAGGCTGCCATCGAATCCTATGGCGAGGCGTTGGAGGAGAAGGATCGTGATCGGCGGCTCAATCTTTTTGCTCGGTCGGAACAGCTTTTTGGACAAGTTATCGATTCGCAATTCGAGAGCGGCACACCGAAGAGCGCTCTGTTGGTGAACAAGGGCAATGCGGCGTTGCAGGCCGAGCATATCGGGAATGCGATCCATAGCTTCCGCACGGCCATGATGCTAGATCCCAACAATCAATTGGCTGCTCAAAATCTTGCCTATGCAAGAAGTGTTCTGCCATTGTGGGCGCAACATGAAGAGGAATCCGAGCTGATGGAATCGCTCTTTTTCTGGCGCAGCCTGCTGGCCACTCAGTCCTTAAAGTCCCTAGCAGCATTCTGTTTTCTGATAGCCAGTGGACTGACCGCACTTAGCTTTGTCAAAAGACTTCCCGGTCTTCGGATAATTGCAGTTTTGCTGGTGATCTGTTGGGGCGTGTTAGTTGTCTCCATGGCAACCAAATCGGGAGATTCGTTGACCGCAGTGGTGACTGTTCCGGAAAGTACTTGTTATTCCGCCAACAATGAGAATGCGATGCGAGCATTTTCCAAGCCTCTTCCAGATGGGCTAGAAGTTAAAGTGCTAAGTACGCGCGGACAGTGGAGTGAGGTTGAGTTTGCAGGCACTACTGGCTGGGTTAAATCGACTGTAGTCCGTTCCACCGAACTTCCTTGATCTCTCTGCGTTGCTCCGTTCCGCTAATCACCTAGGTTGTGAATCTTTAGGCTCTTAAGCCTTCACTTGGAAGCGCTGGTCCCGAAGATTAATTGCGTAACGCAGTATTTCGGTGGCGCATTTCTGTCGATTTAAGTGCTCTTGATTTTTCGTATGACACGCTTTCAATAGAGCCATCATATCGAAACGTAATGCCAAGGATTGCTGTGCTGGTTGCAATGCGTCGATGACACCTCACCTTTTGAGGGGGAGGCTGCTACCAGTTTCGGGATTCGGTTTTTGTGCGGATGATTATTCTATTATTATCGCCTCGTCTCTCCATTTCGCGCGCGCATGTTAGACCCCGCACAGAAGAAACCTATATCTGATCCACGCCCCCCAGAAATTGACGTCATTAAAGAGTTGGCGATCAATCTGCTGCGCAGTAGTACGCTGGAGGACTTGCTTTGGGACATTGCTGATGCGATAGGGAGGTTACCTGGTTTCGAGGATTCCGTGGTCTATCTGCGCGAAGGCGACAAACTGATTCAGCGCGCGGCTTACGGGCTAAAACGCTCAGGCGGCAAGAACGTAAATGTGCCGATTTCCATTCCTTTAGGAGAAGGAATTGTTGGGCACGTGGCGGCCACCGGTATCGCAGAAATCATTTCGGATACCAAGGAAGATCCACGCTATATCTTCGATCAATTTGCCGGTCGCTCCGAACTTACGGTTCCTGTCACTTTTGAAGACAACGTGATCGCGGTTTTGGACACCGAATCGCGGCGTCCAAACGCTTACTCGCAGGCGGACTTAGAGATTCTGCAGACAATGGCAAATGTCTCTGCCGCACGAATCGGTTCTGCGCTCGCGGAGTTGGATAGAGCTCGAATCAGCCATGAACTAGCCTCGTTAAATGCGGAGCTCGAGCATCGGGTGGCCGAGCGGACCGTCGAACTGGAAGCTGCTAGTGAAAACAATCGCCGAGAACGCTGCCGGCTTGAGTCAATTCTAAACTCTATTCAAGACGGATTGATTTGCTTTGATCATCGAGGCAAGATTCGAATGATGAGCCCTTCAGCTGCGTTGATTACTGGATGGAAAATTGATCAGGCCGTTGGAACCGCCATCACTGATGTATTCTCACTTGAGCCGCTGGAAGGCGACGGCTTAGTTGGAAACGAGGCGTTGCTGCATACACGTGAATCCATCCTGAAACGAAAAGATGGCGAGGAGCGTTACGTTCGTTGGATGCTGGGTGAAACAGCCCAGGGGGTTGCTTCGGAGAGAGTTTTGATCTTCAGCGATGTTACGCATCATAAAATCCTAACAAAGCAGGCTGAACAAGTTCAACGCATGGAATCCTTGGGGATCCTGGCAGGCGGGATCGCTCACGATTTTAACAACAATTTGACTGCGATTCAGTCGGCCATGGATAGTATCGTTGCCAACGATACGAACACTCAAAACGCGCTGGATATAACAAGCATCGCTTGTGATGCAGCACGCACTCTAGCTGCCCAATTACTTACCTTCTCTAAGGGTGGCTCCCCAATTCGGAAACCCACGAAACTTCGGAAGATTTTGGAGAACTCCATTGCGATGGCGCTTAGCTCCACTGCAGTTCTTGCGGAATGGAATCCAAGCGAATTTGATGATGTAACTGTTGATGTTGATCCCGATCAAATGACGCAGGTCTTTTCGAACTTGATGCTGAATGCCGTCCAAGCTATGCAGTCGCATGGATCAATCCAGATTCGAGTTGAGAAGTCCAGGCAATATTCTGACAATTCGGTGGAAGTGCAAATTCAGGATCAGGGGAGTGGAATTCCAAGAGAAAACTTGGATTCCGTTTTCGACCCTTACTTTTCATCCAAGGCAGACGGCAATGGTCTCGGGCTAACCATCTGTTACCACATTTTGAAACGCCATGATGGCAGATTATCTCTAGAGAATACCGCACACGGCGCATTAGCGCGCGTCACGATTCCGCAATCGTTTGGGGCGGTTCCAACCGAATCTCCCAAGGCAGAGTATGATGCTCCGGTCGTAACGGGAATCTTGTTACTCGAGGATGAAATCTTGGTCCGCAGGAGCATCAGTATGTTACTGCAGACCTTCGGCCACCATGTTTTAGAATCCGCAGATGGTGACGAGGCGATACAAGTGCTGCGAGAGGCCGTAGGACGTGGCGAGCAAATTGGACTGATGATCCTAGATCTGCAGATCAAAGGAGGGATGGGCGGAGCGGACGCAGTTCCAAATTTGAAGAAGATTGCTCCTAACGTCCCTATTCTAGCGTGCTCTGGTTACAGCCAAGACCCAGTAATGAGCAACTATGAAGCCTTCGGATTTGACGGCGTACTCCCCAAACCCTTCCGCCGCGAAACACTTGGCGAGGTCTTAAGCCAACATCTCGCCAAGCGGTAAGGCCCACACTTCTTCACTGGATTCGTCCTCACCAACGCGTGCGTCAGCCAGGCGCGCATTTTGCCCCGCAACCAAAGCTTGTCGATTCCGACAAATCCGGAAAACTGCATGGCCGCGATCCCCCAGACGAGATCGAAAAATTCTGACCGCCGCTCAGCCTGCGAATAACGCCGCCAAACGCACGCTCTGCTGCCCCCGCATCCCAATTTTCCAACTTAAGTCGGCATCCTTTGCGGAAGTTTGCGGACCCTTCTTGACGATGCGAACCAAAGTGAAGAAACTGTGGTCCTTAGTCGATAAGTAGACTTCACTTCATTGGCTTCGGTCAAATTGAAGTCCATGCATTTAAGAAGATCGTTCGCCACGTCGAGATTTACTTCATTTCGGGCGGTTAGCTCAGTTGGTTAGAGCGCCACGTTGACATCGTGGAGGTCGGAGATTCGAATTCTCTACCGCCCACTTAGACGATTTTCTACTTCAAGGGGCTGTGGTTCTTCACGAGCCCTTTTTTCGTTTCAACGAAATGTGCGGTCATTCTCATCACTGCCAATTTGCACGTAGTTGGGAAAACTGAACATTCGATTTGTTTGAGATCCTCCAAGCGGCCTTTAGAGTCCAGACGACCGCTAAATTCAAGGCTTTAGCGTCTCTTGATAATTTTCACGCCGGTGGCGAGAGCATTGCACCACCCAATGATTCGCCTTTGGATCTCGCGATGATTCGCGGACGATTGAAGTAGGGCAGCTAAATATGG
>JBCCEO010000331.1:0-8125 GCA_039030255.1 Planctomycetota bacterium
ATCCGCCAGTCGTGACCGGCGCTCCTCAATAATACTTACCTTTTTCTAGATACCAGAGAATCTGAATAAACTTGCTACAGATTGCCGAAGGGCTCATAATAAGGGGCCTGGCAATGAAGCCAATTGCCCTCCATTTTCCTCCCTTGACTATTCGAATCGTTTCGAACCCATACGAATCGCTTCGAGTTTCACAAGCGAAATGATTCGAATCTCCCTCACGCTGCAAGTTGCTTTACTGGGGACGCTATGGACCGGCGTTTTCCTGCAAGCTAAAGATCCCGATTCCGAGGGAATCGAGTTCTTTGAGCGTAAGATCCGTCCGATTCTTGTGGAACACTGTTACGAATGCCATTCCGCTGAGGCAATGCAAGAAAACGACCTCCAAGGAGGGCTGTACCTGGATACTCGTTCTGGGATTCGTGCCGGAGGCGAGAGCGGTCCGGCGGTCGTTCCGGGAAAAATCAAAGATAGCCTTCTGATCAATTCGTTGAAACAAGAAGACTTTGAAATGCCTCCCGAGGGCAGGCTGCCTGATGAAGTGATCGCGGATTTCGAGAAATGGATCGAAATGGGAGCACCCGATCCGCGAGATGGCGAAGCAATGCCCAAGTCAGAAACGAATTATCCCGAAGCCGACAACCACTGGGCATTTCAGCAGCCAGAACGCTCCACTGCACCGCCAGTGCGGCAGAATGCGTGGGCACAAAGCGCGATTGATCCCTTTGTGCTCGCCAAATTGGAAGCGAAGGAAATGGCACCAGTGGCTTCCGCTGAACCCCGGGTCCTCGTGCGGCGGATGTATTTTGATCTACTTGGTTTGCCCCCGACGCCAGAACAGGTCGAGCAATTTGTTGCCGCCGCAAGCCAAGATCGCCAGAAGTCTGTCACAGAATTGATAGACCAGCTTTTGCAATCCAAGCACTACGGAGAGCGTTGGGGACGTCATTGGCTAGATGTTGCACGGTACGCCGAGGATCAAGCTCATACGTTTAGCGTGCGTAATCGAGACAGTGCCTTCCGGTATCGTGATTGGGTTATCGCGGCATTCAACGATGACATGCCGTTCAATCAATTCGTCCAGCTACAGCTTGCCGGCGACTTGATGGAACATGACGACCGATTTACGCGACTAGCCGGCATGGGCTTTCTAGGTCTCGGCGCGCAATACTACAAAAATTCAGACAAAGCCAAGGCAGTGGCAGACGAACTAGACGATGCCATCGACACGCTGACGCGCGGCTTCTTGGGACTGACCGTTTCCTGTGCTCGCTGCCACGATCACAAGTTCGACCCTATCCCAACGACGGACTACTACGCACTGGCTGGCATATTCAATGGCCGTAGCTATAGCGATGCACCGTTGGTCGATGATTCCGTTGTCATGGAGTACAACGAAGCTCAGAAGCTTGTCAACGACAAGAACAATGAGATACGCAACTGGCTGAAGGAGATTGGAGTTCGCGCTGGCCAAGAACGATTCGCGGAGATAGCCAAGTATTTCTTGGTGGCCTGGAAAATGAGCGTGCTCAAGGCAAACGGAATCAGTCTCAAGGACGAGGATATTGCTGAGCAAGAAAAGCTCCACCCCTATTATGTGAAACGATTCCGCGAGTTCATGAGCAACAAAGGCGAGGCGCTGAAGCGTTTGCCGGAGCTCGAATCTTGGTTTTCCCAGGATCAATCCCAACCCGACCTGAAAGTCCTGGAACAAAAGGATGTTTCGGCATTGGACAAAGTCCTCGTACCCTCTGTGATTACCGAGCTTGCGTTACAAATGCAAGAATCTGCACAGCGGATCTTTGCGAAGGATCTGCGACTGGAAAACGAGTATCAACAGGCGATTGCAGGAACCGAAGAGGAGAGTGAACGGAAGAAGATTAAGCGGCAAAAGCTTGAAAAGGACGAAGAGCGAATCCTGCGAAACTTCCTGCGAGACGGCCGCGGTCCTCTATTTGCCAACGAGGGTGAGTCAGAGAAGCATTTCCTAAGCGAGACGGAAAAGAACCAGTTGACTGAATCACGCGAGGAGGTCAAAGCCTTGCAAGCCGCCTCGCCGCCAAAGTATCCCGTGGCTCACGTAATTCGTGGCGGCGGCAACACGATGAACGTGTACATTCGTGGAAATCCTTCCAACCAGGGGCCGATAGTCGCGAAGAGTTTTCTTGAACGGTTCAGCGAAACGCCGCGGCCGACGGAGCCAGAGCAAGCGAAGAAGCAGGCTTATACAAGGCTTGATTTGGCGAGCGATATCGTCGCGGATGAGAATCCATTGACGGCGCGAGTCATCGTCAATCGCGTATGGCAATGGCATTTCGGAAAGGGTTTGGTTGGTACATCCAGTAATTTTGGCATTGCAGGTGAATCCCCTTCGCATCCACATCTTCTGGATGACCTAACTGTTCGTTTTATCGAACATGGTTGGTCGATAAAATGGCTCCATCGAGAGATCATGAGCTCCGCGACTTATCAACTCTCCAGCGAAATTAATCCTGAGAATCTGGAATCCGATGCGGTCAATCAGTTTCTATGGCGTTTCACCCGACGCAGGCTAGATGTCGAAGCCTGGCGTGATTCTTTGCTGGCTGTTTCGGGCGAGTTGGACTTAACGACGGGCGGGCCAACTTTCAAGCTGGATAGCAACAGTCGACGTCGTACGGTCTACGCCAAGATCAGCCGGCATGAACTCAGTGGACTACTTCGGATGTTCGATTTTCCAGATGCCAACGTGTCTGCCGCCAAGCGAACGGAAACCACGGTGCCACAACAGCAATTATTTGTACTTAACAGTCCGTTTTTTATCGCGCAAGCCAAAGCATTTGCAAAACGCTTGGATGAAGCGGAGCTGGAGGACGGTGGACGAGTAGAACTTGCCTACCAACTTGCCTTTGGTCGCTCGGCTTCAAAAGACGAGTCGGAGATTGCCGAACGTTTCTTCGCGATGGCACAAGACAAGGAAGATCGGCTTTCGCGATGGGAGCAGTACGCCCAAGCCTTGTTGGCTACCAATGAATTCCTTTATATCGACTGAGGTTTCCATGCTGCAGAACTTCTCCAATCCGGGACTACTTTCGCGCCGCGAATTGTTGGCTCGTACCGGAACGGGTCTCGGCACACTCGGGCTAGCTGCAATGCTATCTGAGGAAGGATTGCTAGCAAGCGACGGTGTTTCAACTGCAAACGCCGAGGATGGACCGATCAGTCCTCTAGCGCCCAAACAGCCGCATTTTGCACCCAAGGCCAAACGCATCATTCATCTTTTCATGAATGGCGGGCCATCTCAAGTCGATACCTTTGATCCGAAGCCGGAGCTTACGAGACGACATGGTCAGCAACCATCCAAGTCCCTAAAAACAGAACGCCGGACAGGGGCGTTATTCAAATCGCCCTTCCAATTCAATCATTGTGGCGAATCTGGTTTAGAGGTCAGCGAGATTTTTCCTGAGGTCGGAAAGTGCATCGACGATATTTGCGTAATTCGTTCGATGCATACTGACGTTCCAAACCACGAACCATCGTTATTGATGATGACTTGTGGCAACACACAGCCGGTGCGACCAAGTACCGGAAGTTGGCTAGGCTATGGGTTAGGCTCTGAGAATCAGAACTTGCCGGGTTTCGTGGTACTTTGCCCTGGAAAGCCAGTGGTTGGTCCGCAGCTGTGGAGCAACAGTTTTCTTCCCGGAATTTACCAAGGATGCCACATCCAAAAGTTGGACCCGAAGAATGTTGTCGCCAACATCAAGAATACGCAGCTTACGCCTGAAACCCAGAGGCAGCAGTTGGATCTGATCAACCAGTTAAATCGCAGGCACGCCGTCGAACGAAGCGGAGAGTCGCAGTTGGAGGCACGGATCCAATCTCTGGAAGTTGCGTACCGCATGCAAACGGAAGCCCAAACGGCCTTCGACATCAATCAAGAATCGAAAGCCACGAGAGAACTTTACGGCTCGGGCTACTTTGCAGACGCTTGCCTTACCGCTCGCAGGCTGGTTGAGCGCGGCGTCCGCATGGTACAGCTCTATTACGGCGGCGGTCAGCCTTGGGATGATCATGGGAACATCGAAGCTGGCCATCGTGGCAAGGGGAGAGGAAGCGATCAAGCCATCGCGGGACTCTTACGAGACTTAAAATCGCGCGGACTATTGAAGGACACGCTTGTGCTTTGGGGTGGAGAGTTTGGGCGAACCCCAGTTTCGGAAGGCTCCAATGGGCGAGATCACAATCATCACGGATTCAGCGTCTGGCTGGCCGGTGGGGGAGTGAAGGGCGGCATGGCCTATGGGGCCACGGACGAATTTGGCTTCGCGGCTGTCGAAAAGAAAGTCCATGTGCACGATCTCCACGCAACGATATTACACTTGATGGGGCTCGACCATGAACGACTTACCTTCCGCTACAGCGGCCGCGATTTTCGACTGACCGATGTCCACGGGAGGATTGTGCATGACATCATCGCGTGATGTTAAGTTTAGATCACTGTCTCGTGCAAATGAGCGGCTGGCCTGCGAGGCCACGGGAGCAATCGCTGGAGTGCAGGCTTTAGCCGCTTCCCTCGCATCTAAGAAGCCCGGCCGCTTAAGCGTCGCGGCTCAAGGGCAGACTAAATCGGAGTGCGTTACGATTCAAGGACACTTTCGACGGGCCGAAAGAACACCATGCAGAATTGCGACCATCGAAGAAGAAACTACTGAAGTAAAAAACATCGATACCAAAATGGAATGAACAACATGACAATCTCACGACGACAACTTCTCGCCGCTGGCGGAGCCGTGATGGGACTTCCTTTCTTGCCTTCACTGGCCCGAGCCACTGGACCTGGAAAGCCGTCGAAGAAACTGGTCATCATGTACATCCCGAATGGGATCGTACGAAAGTGCTTTTTTCCGGGCGAAGAGGAAGCTGCACTGCCGGGCTTCATCGGTGGATTCAACGCGGACAAGACTAAGACAGAGCGACGCGTTGAGAACAAGGCTGGAGCTTATCCCCTGCAGTGGACGCAAACGATGCAGCCACTACGCGAGCATGCGGATGACATCACGATGATCACGGGATTGGAGCGCACCTACAAGAATGGTCAGGACGTACACGCCCAAGGAGCCTCCTGCTATTTGACGAGTTTATCTCCGGAACAAGCAGCTGAGCAAGGGATTCGCCATCCGAACGGCCGCAGCTTAGATCAAGTCATCGGTGATGCCGTCGGTCACTCGACAATTTTTAATACGCTTGAGATCAGTTGTAACGGATTTCGTGCTCCCAAAGAGCCCATACAATTCGACAACATATCCTGGTACGGTCCCGATAAGATTGCTCCCTCCATTCGTGATCCCAAGAAACTTTATGACCGTCTCTTCATGCGGGACAGCTATCGCGAGCATGTTTCTGACGTCACTGACCTAGTTCTCGCCGACGCCAACAGCCTCGCCCGAAAATTGAACCCTAACGATCGCCAGACGCTAGACGAATTTATGACGATGGTCCGCGACATCGAGATTCGGATGGAGAAGATGGACAAAATGCTATCCAGCGTCGACATCGAGATCCCGAAGAATGAGATTCTGCCGCGCGGCGAGTACATCAGGCTGCAATGCGACCTAATGTTACTGGCATTCCAGATGGGCATAACGAACGTTTGCACCTTCATGATTGGTCCCGAACGCTGGGACGCGACGTTGATGTATGAAGGTGTATTTGATAAACCAGTGCAGCATCACAACATGACGCACAATCAAAAGGGGGATGGCTACAAAGGCGTAGCTAAAATCGATGCGTTTCATGTCCAACAGTATGGCTATTTGATCCAACGCATGAAAGAACTAAAAGAAACGGATGGAAGCCGCATGCTGGATAACTCCATCGTCGCCTACGGAGCGGGACTCGGAGACGGAGCCACGCACCAGTATTACGACTTGCCGATGATCGTGGCTGGCAACGCTCAAGGGCAAATGAAGCAAGGCCGATTCCTCAAGCTCAAAAGCGGTACATTGAATTCGAACCTTTGGCTTACCTTTGCCCAGATGATGGGCCTCGAACTAAACTCTTTTGCAGATAGCACGGAATCAATCGCAGAGTTGTGGGTATAGGAGGCAACCTCGATGCAAGCCCGCCAACCAACCATTGCCCTGCCTACTTTCCGTTTGATTCATCGTTCCACTTCGGGCCCCCAACCCGCTCGCGCTAATCGCGACCTTTCCTGCGGCAAGGTTAGTTTGCATAAAAGCCCAAAAAGGCGTGCAGAAACTCATGCTGCCTGCGGGGGCCTCGCGGTACTTCTCATGGTACCGCTGCTTTGGATCCAATCTACGGCGACTTGGCTTCAAGCCGAAGAGGTTGGCACACTTAAGATTCTGCAGCAAAAGTGTGTGGATTGCCATTCAGGAGAAGATGCAAGTGGCGAAATCGATTTGGGGCAGTTTTCGTTAGAGCAACAACTTGCGGAACATCCCGAACTACTGGCCAAGGTGATTGGCGCCATAGAAGGCAATAACATGCCGCCGGAGGAAGAGCCGCAACTGACTGCAGAGGAAAAGACGAAAGTCGTTACAACTTTCAAACAACTGCTGCAAATGTCGTTAGCTTCTAAGGGTGAATCAACGGTTCCGATTCGTAGGTTGAACCGCTTTCAATACAATTACGCCGTCAAAGATTTGATGCAGCTGAACCGCGATGTTTTTCCCTTGCCTGAAAAGCTGATGACGCGAAAAAGCAACTATTTGCGCAACGGAGCGGCAGAGTTGCCGCAGCGTGTGAACGCAAGTTCATACTCGCTGGACCCACAAACTGGATTGAAGAACGTAAAAGCATTCCCAAAGGACTTAAGAGCCACGCATGGTTTTGACAATCAAGCAAACGAGTTGACGCTTTCACCATTGTTGCTGGATGCGTTTTTCCGCTTGAGTGTTTCGATTTTGGAAAGCGAAGATTTCAACGCAGAGAATGTTGGAATTTGGAAAGAGTTCTTCCAATCGCCCAGTGATGACAAAGACATTCGTGCCGAGATCGAAGCGCGATTGAACAAATTCCTTGGGCTAGCGTTTCGTGAGAAAGTCGACGAGGGAACGATTTCTCGCTACGCCGACTATGCCGAACGGAAACTTGGCCAAGGATTATCGTTTTCCGATACGATGAAGAAGCTTGCTTCGGCCGCCTTATCGTCTCCCAAGTTCTTGTATCGCACTGGGACTGCAAGCGAGAATTCGACTGCAGGCGAGTTCCAATACGAATTGGCATCGAAACTTTCCTTTTTCCTGTGGGCTTCGGGCCCCGACGACGAGCTATTGCGATTGGCCGAACGAGGAGAGTTGGCCAAGCCAGAAGTTTTGAGGCAGACACTGGATCGTATGTTTGCCGATCCGAAGATCGAGCGATTTTTGGATAGCTTTCCCGCTCAATGGATGCAGCTCGAAAACGTACTCGCAGCCACACCCGATCCTACCCTGAATCGCTATTTCCGCTTGGATTCCAAACGTCCAGCCAGCTTGCAAATGATGCTGGAGCCACTGCTGCTTTTCGATGCAGTCTTTGTCGAGAATCGCCCTATTGCCCAATTGATCAAGCCGCCATTCAGCTATCGAAGCGAGTTTCTAACGACTTGGTACACCTCGGAGTTAAAACCAGAACCAGTCGACGTCAAATCGATTCGTGCTGAAAACTCGCGTAAGGATGAAGAACGCCGAAGGTTGAGTTTGTTGCTAACGGAGGATCGTAGTGAAAGAAGCAAGCTTCGCGAATTGGCCAAGAAGCGGATTACGCGCCAACAAGAAGAAAACGGAAGTCCACCAGCTCCCGTTGACTTGATGCCCTACGCAGCATGGGATTTCGACGGAGATTTGCAAGACTCCGCTGGAACTTTGCACCTTACCGCCCATGGGGCGACGAATTTCGAAGACGGAATGGTGGTACTGAATAATTCCTATTTGCAGAGTGAGCCACTACCGATTGACCTGCGAGCAAAAACACTGGAAGTTTGGTGCCAGCTAGACAATCTAAAGCAGCGCGGTGGCGGGGTGCTGGGTATCCAAGGACCGGGAGATTTCTTCGACACAATTGTACTCGGGGAGCGTCAGCCACTTCACTGGATTTCAGGTAGCAACGGATTCAGCCGAACGGAAGATTTCCCAGGCTCCAC
>JBCCEO010000332.1:0-8110 GCA_039030255.1 Planctomycetota bacterium
GTCGACCACTGGTTGCAATCGACTGCTGAGCAAGGGCACCAGATAGCATACGATATTGAGAAGGGGCAACGAGCTTTCTTAAAGCTTTTGTCATCCTCGGATGGATTTCAGTGCACAGAGAACAAACGCCGAACGAATCGGCATTTGTCGAATACAGTTTTCAACGTCATGCGCGGCGGTATCCCAATTGCAGATTACGACGTGGATTGCCAGGACTTTCGCGAACACATCGGAAAGTTCAATAAGAACGTTGTCGAAAACAATCAAGCATTTTGCGACGCGTTGCCAGAGTTCCTATGTATTCGAGAGTTGAAAGAACGTGCGTCGGCTACGAAGGATGCCGATTTGGAGAGACTCACCGCTGAATACTTGCCGCTCGCCTTTAGCCGTCGTCATGGTGATCCAACGCGTCCTTGGAATCGTTTCGCCATCCACCTCCGTTCAGACAACGGAAAGACGAACCTAAATTATCAAGGGAACTGGCGCGACATTTTTCAAAATTGGGAGGCACTGTCATTTTCCTTCCCGGATTTCTCCTCCGCGATGATCTGTCGTTTTGTAAACGCGACAACTGCCGATGGTTACAACCCCTATCGTGTTACGAAAGATGGTTTTGAGTGGGAGGAGCCCACTCCAGGCGATCCATGGGCAAATATCGGCTACTGGGGCGATCACCAAATCATCTATTTGTTAAAGCTTTTGGAGTGGAATAGGCGGGTTGCTCCACAGGAATTGGCTCAGCTTCTTGATTCGCGAACATTTGTCCATGCAAACGTTCCTTATCGAATCAAAGACTTTGAAAGCATGCAAGCCGACCCGCAGTCTACAATTGATTTCGACCAAGACCTTTCGCGGAGAATCTCACAGCGGGTTTCGCAAGTCGGAGCGGATGGAAAGCTACTGACAAATCAACAGAATGAGATTCACCGAGTTACGCTATTGGAGAAACTACTTACGCTTTCACTGGCCAAATTTTCGAATTTCATTCCGGACGGCGGAATTTGGCTGAACACCCAACGACCAGAATGGAATGACGCCAACAATGCGCTTGTCGGTAACGGACTGTCGATGGTGACGACTTGCTATCTCTACCGATGGTGCAGTTTCCTCGCAGATTGGCTCAATGACCATGAGGCGGAGGGATTCGCGCTCAGTAGGGAAGTTGCCGAGTTTGCGGGCTCCATTCACCACATCCTCAGCGCCCATCTGCCTACGGGCGACGAGCCGTTGACGGCTGAGACGCGCGCCGCGATTGTTCGAAAACTTTCTGTGGCAGGCGCGAACTATCGAAACAACCTTTACTCCGAGCGGGTTAGTGGCGAGCAGCAGCAAGTTGCTCGCGTCGAGATAATCGGCCTGCTTGAGAAAGCGAAGATGCATCTGGAAGTTTGCATTCGCCGCAATCGACGAGAGGATGGCCTTTATCATGCCTACAACCTGCTCGAATGGCGGGAAGATGGACTGTATGTTCAGCATTTTTACGAGATGCTAGAGGGCCAAGTTGCTGTGCTTAGCAGCGGACTACTCAGCTCCAAGGAAGCCTTAGAATTGCTTGACGCACTCCGTGAGAGCCAGTTATATCGCGCGAATCAGGCGAGCTATATGCTCTATCCCGATCGTCAACTTCCGCGTTTCATGGACAAGAACATAGTCCCGGAAGATCAGATAGCGGCCTGTCGATTGTTGCAGCAATTGCTAGAGGATGGCGAGGAATCAATTGTGAAACGCGACGTGCAAGGAACGGTGCATTTTGACGGGAATTTCAAGAATGAATCCGATTTAAGAAGTGCCCTACTTGCCTTGCCGCCGCGATACCAAAGTATGGTTTTCCAGTATTCCAACCAGATTGCGGAAATCTACGAGAATATATTCAACCATCGAGAATTCACGGGTCGATCTGGAACTTTCTTTGCCTATGAAGGCCTTGGTTCGATCTACTGGCACATGGTTTCCAAGCTCAATTTGGCGGTTGCCGAATCTATATCAGCAGCCATCGAAAAAGGCGTCGATGCAAAAACACTAGAATCGCTCAAGAGTCATTTTCAATCAGTACGAGCAGGAGTGGGTTCTGAAAAGACTCCGACGCAATACGGTGCCTTTCCTACCGATCCTTACTCCCACACTCCCGAGAATGCAGGCGTCAAACAGCCTGGTATGACTGGACAGGTAAAGGAAGATATCCTGTCGCGTTTCGCCGAGCTGGGCTTGCATTTCGAGGATGGGCAAGTCAGCTTTCGACTGGAACTTTTTGATGACAAGGAATTGCTTAGCGAAGATACGGAATTCCAATTCTACAACCTACGGGGTGAACATGAATTGCTCTCGGTCCCGGCCGGTTCAATCGCATTTACACTCTGCCAAGTTCCCATAACCTATCGAGCGGGCGTCGAGGATCGGATCACAGTGCATTTCCATTGTGACTCGACGGATGAGCAAGTTGTGCTTGGCCGAACGCTGGGTCACGACATCTGCCGCAAATTGTTTTCGCGCTCTGGCGAAATTCACAAGATAGAATGCGAGTTTCAAGAACTCAAAAATTAACTACAAGATGTCCTTCAATACGCCAATTCGCGCGGCTTCTCTCATCTTGTTCAAACGAGGCACGCAAAAATGCTGAACTTAAAATTATGGATACATCGAACCGCATTTGCCGTATCTTGTGCGGCGATGATCGGGAATTGTCGGCCAAGCTTCGCGCAGTCCAAAGTTGAGCTTGTTAAGCAGTCTGGTCGTTTCGCGTTGGTTGTGAATGGAAATCCGTTTTCAGTAAAGGGTGTTGGAGGTGACTCCCAACTCGCTGTGCTGTCCGCCGCGGGCGGGAACGCCATTCGAACTTGGGACTCCAGCAAGCTTGGTACGATCCTTGATGAAGCGCAGCAAAACGGCTTGATGGTCTGCGCAGGTTTGTGGCTTGGGCACCAACGCCATGGTTTTGATTATCAGAACCAGGATGCGGTGCTTGCTCAACTTGAAGAAAAACTTGCCTTTGTCCGCAAGCACAAGGATCATCCGGCTCTGCTGATGTGGGGCGTGGGCAATGAAATGGAAGGTGTTGGAACCGATCCGTCCGTGTGGTATGCAGTCAACCATTTGGCTCGCGAGATCAAAAAGGTAGATCCGAACCACCCCACGATTACGATCATCGCTGAGTTGGGAGAAGGGGCCAGCAAAGTGAATAGCATCGAGCGTTTTTGTCCTGACGTGGATATCGTAGGGATCAATTCCTACGGTGGCATTGATTCGATCGCGCAGCGCTTTGCAGAAGCAAAAAGCACAAAGCCTTACATCATCACTGAGCATGGGACGTTGGGACCTTGGGAGATCGGCAAGACTTCCTGGGGATCGCCCATTGAATTCACCAGCACCGAAAAGGGCGATTGGTACGCTCGCGGTTATCAAGCAAACGCAGTCAAGAACGCTGGTCGCTGTCTTGGTACCTTCGCATTTTTGTGGGGCCATAAGCAGGAAACAAGTGCAACGTGGTTTGGCATGCTGCTACCGGACGGGAGTCGTTTGGCTGCGGTCGAAAAAATGTCTGAGGCTTGGACAGGAAAGCCGCCCAAAAATCGTTGCCCGCAAATCGATGCGCTCAAATTGGTCGGCACGAACGCCAATACTTTCGAGCCAGGCAAAAAAATCCAAGCTGCTCTTTCGGTTTCGGACCCAGACGGTGACCAACTACAGATTCGCTGGATTCTGCGCTCTGACTCCGCCACCATCGGCGAGGGTGGCGATCCTCAGGAAGCGGAGACTGCCTTCGCTAATGCTGTGCAGCCTGATGGGACCAAGGCAATCGTGACAACCCCGGCTGGCGGTGGCGGTTATCGCTTGTTTGCCTACATATTTGACGGGCAAGGCAACGCGGCCGTAGGTAATCTGCAGTTCCGAGTCGCAGCACCGATGCAACTAAAATCGAAGATGAAGGAATCGAGCCTTCCATTCGCAGTGTACGAGGACGATTCTAGCCAGACGATTTTTGCGCCTTCCGGGTACATGGGCAATGCAGATGCGGTAAGTATGCAACTTGATTGCACCGAACAACCGCACAGCGGAAAGACGTGTTTGAAGGCAGAGTACAAGAGCAATGCTTCGTGGGGCGGCGTTCTTTGGCAGTCTCCCGCCGAAGATTGGGATGGCAAGCTTCCCGGCGGAGCCAATTTGACTGGTGCGAAGAAACTGGAGTTCTGGGTACGAGGAAAAGAGGGCGGCGAGCAAGTGAACTTTGTGTTCGGCGTTCTTGATGGCAATCAACCCTACAAAGACTCAGCCAAGGGAGAGCTCGCCAACGTGAAGCTCACCGACAAATGGCAGAAGATGACTATTGCGCTAGAAGGACTCGACATGCGGCAGATCAAAACCGGATTTGGTTGGTCACTGGCCGGTCAGGGCCAACCCGTCACCTTTTACCTTGACGACATTCGCTACCTTGAATAGTCAGGATTGGCGAAGCAGAAGCTAAGTTATTTGGCCGAAATAGTCTTTCAGCTTGCGTTAGGGAATAAAAGCTTTTCTATCTTTTGAAATTACTTAGGCAAAACGGCTCCGCTTCTCCTTAAAGATGTTGTATTCGTGCGACATCGCTAAGAATCGATACTTGCTTTTTGTGAGAGCGATAAGGACGAGCAATCTATCGTTGGATGTTTGATGGGAACAGCCGTTGCTGATTCTATTGGTTTGCCCTACGAAGGCATTTCACCTCAACGTGCGCTGAAACTTTTCAAGCCTCCATTGAAGCAACGTTTTGTGTTTGGTCGTGGCATGATCTCCGACGACACTGAACATGCCTGTATGGTGGCTCAGGCTTTGGTCCAGTCGGGGTTCCAGCAAGAGGTTTTTCTCAAGTGTTTTGCTCGTAGGCTTAAATGGTGGATGGTCGGATTTCCAGCTGGCGTCGGCAAGGCGACTGCAATTGCGGGAATCCGACTGCTGCTCGGCGCGAATCCTCATCGATCTGGTGTGTTCTCTGCCGGCAACGGCCCCGCGATGCGAGCCGCGATATTTGGTGCTGCGATTGATAATACAGCCTTGTTTGTTGAATTCGTCCGCGCCTCTAGTCGAATCACCCACACAGATCCGAGAGCCGAGAGCAGTGCCATAGCCGTTGCCATGGCCACCCGCTTCAAACCGCCGGCACAAAAAGCATGCTAGCTCGGAGATGAGCGGGCAAGAATGGTTGCGAGAGGTTGAGGAGGTAATCGGTAGTACCAGCAGTGAACTTGTCGAATTGTTGCGTCAGAGCGTCGCTAGCGCAGGCAGGAAGGAAAGCACGAAAGCATTTGCTGATTCATTGGGGCTAGCGCGAGGCGTGACGGGATATTCCTTGCATACCGTTCCGGTAGCCATCCACGCATGGCTAACTCACTCGGGTGACTATGAGAAGGCTGTAAGCTCAGTGATCGAGTGTGGGGGCGATGCGGATACGACTGCAGCTATTGTTGGGGGCATCGTTGGCGCCGGAGTTGGCAAAGAAGGGATTCCAAGACTGTGGTTGGAATCAATGACCGATTGGCCTCGGAGTGCAGCTTGGATTGAAGGGCTCGGAAGGGACTTGGCCGCGGCAATTAGATCTGGCAGCCCCGAATCCAGTAAAGTGCCAGAAGTAAGTTTCATTGCTTCGATCGCCAGAAACATGTTCTTTCTATTAGTAGTTTTGTTTCATGGTTTTCGAAGACTCGCGCCTCCATATTAGCGAGGGAGATAAAACTAAAAAAGCTCCAAGGTCAGCGGGTGTAGCGACCTTGGAGCCTTCGGTTCTGCATTAGGTAATTCGTTTAAGCTAATCTTAACGCAAGCCCACTGGCCTATTGATCCAAATCGTAGCGATCCAGATTCATGACTTTGACCCAAGCACTAGCAAAGTCTTTGACAAATTTCTCCTTCGCGTCATCGCAAGCATAGGCTTCTGCGAGTGCCCGAAGCTGCGAGTTGGAGCCGAAAACCAAGTCGGCTCGGGTCGCAGTCCAACGCAACCTGCCAGTCGAGCGATCCTTGCCTTCGAAGAAGTAGTCACACATCCTGGACTTCTTCCATTCGGTGCTCATGTCGAGCAGGTTCACGAAGAAATCATTGGTCAGCGTGCCAGGATTTTTCGTCAGGACCCCGAGTTCGGCCAAGGGGCCTTGGCCAGCGTTGGTGTCTAGGACTCGCATTCCAGCCACGAGAACGGCCATTTCGGGAGCACTCAACGAAAGACGATGAGCCCGATCGACGAGCATTTCTTCCGCAGGTCGGCTCAAATCATCGCGGGATTGGTGATTGCGGAATCCGTCGGTAGTCGGCTCCAGTACTGCGAAGGAATCGACGTCCGTCATTTCTTGCGTCGCGTCGGTGCGTCCTGGCGAGAAAGCAATCTTGATGTCGTACCCTGCCTTTTGTGCAGCCGCCTCGACACCCGCGGTTCCCCCCAAAACAATCAGGTCCGCCATGGAGACTTTCCTGCTGCTCGTCGAATTAAATTCACCTTGGATTTTTTCCAATGTAGAAAGGACTCGAGCCAGTTGCTGTGGCTCGTTGACTTCCCAGTCCTTCTGCGGAGCCAATCGAATTCGAGCACCGTTGGCGCCGCCACGCTTGTCAGTGATTCGGAACGTAGAAGCCGAAGCCCAGGCCGTTGAGACAAGCTCACCGACGGTCAAGTCAGCTTCGCGAATCTTGCCTTTAAGAGCGGCAATGTCCGCCTCATTGATTGTTGCTGACCCTGCATCTGGAACTGGATCTTGCCAGAGCTGTGCTTCCGGAACTTCCGGGCCCAGCAGACGGGAGACTGGTCCCATGTCCCGGTGCGTAAGCTTGTACCAGGCTTTGGCAAACGCGAGTCGGAATGCTTCAGGATTTTCGTGAAAACGCTTTGAAATCTTGGCATAAGCCGGATCGGTCTTCAACGCGAGGTCAGTCGTAAACATGATGGGTTTGTGAAATTTCGAATCATCATGTGCATCGGGGACTGTACCCGCCGCTGCTTCGCCCTTGGGTTCCCATTGCAGTGCTCCGGCAGGGCTTTTCGTCAATTCCCATTCGTACGCAAACATGTTTTCGAAGTAGCCGTTGGACCATTCCGTCGGAGTCGAGGTCCAGGCTCCTTCGAGTCCACTGGTGATGGTGTCTCCGGCATTGCCCTTGCCATAGGAGCTGAGCCAACCGAATCCTTGATCTTCAATGGAAGATGCCTCGGGTTCCGGACCAACGTTACCTTCTGGATTGGCCGCACCATGCGCCTTGCCAAAGCTATGGCCGCCCGCGATCAATGCCACAGTTTCTTCGTCGTTCATCGCCATTCGGCCAAATGTATCGCGGATGTCTGCCGCGGCAGCCATGAGATCTGGTTTGCCGTTAGGACCCTGGGGATTGACATAGATGAGTCCCATTTGCACGGCTGCTAGCGGATTCTCGAGTTCACGATCTCCGGTGTAACGCTTATCGCCCAGCCACTCACTTTCTGGTCCCCAGTAGATGTCGGTTTGAGGTTCCCAGACATCTTTGCGTCCGCCAGCAAAACCAAACGTTTCAAAACCCATGGACTCGAGAGAAACGTTCCCTGAAAGCACAATTAGGTCCGCCCAAGAAATCTTCTTGCCGTATTTCTGCTTGATTGGCCAGAGCAGTCGGCGAGCCTTGTCCAAGTTACCGTTATCGGGCCAGCTATTCAGCGGAGCAAAACGAATGGTTCCATCAGAAGCACCGCCGCGTCCGTCTTGAACTCGATAAGTTCCAGCGCTGTGCCAAGCTAGACGAATGAAAAACGGGCCATAGTGTCCGTAGTCGGCTGGCCACCAATCTCGTGAGGTTGTCAGTTCCTTTTCGAGGTCTTTTTTCAACTCAGCAAGGTCGAGCTTGGCGAACTCTTCGGCGTAATTGAACTCCTCTCCCATGGGATTCGACGCTGCAGAATTCTGGTGCAAGATTTGCAAATTCAGTTGATTCGGCCACCAGTCGCGATTGGACCAAGCATCGGCCTTTGCGTTTGGATTGCCTCCGAAAATCGGGCATTTCGAAATGTCGCCCTGCTCTGTGGGGCCTTTGTCTTCATCGGTGGTGGAAACGTAAGTTGCTGGCTTGGTTGCAGCGGGCGGCGATCCTTGATCCTGCGCCGAAGTAATGGACAAGCCGGTCA
>JBCCEO010000333.1:0-8108 GCA_039030255.1 Planctomycetota bacterium
CACTCGAGTGCATCAAGTAGAGATACTCGGTGCGATAGAGCCCCACGCCCGTGGCACCCATGGCCGTAGCGCTCTTGGCGTCCGCCGGACCGTTGATGTTGGCTAGCAGTTCCAACGATACACCGTCGGCCGTTTGGGATTTTTGCTCCTTGTTGTGGGCGAGACGGTTTTTCAGATCGAAGAATTCTCGCTCTAGCTTTCGATAGGCTGAGAGCACTTCAGGTTCTGGATTGACGATCACATGGCCTTCGCGTCCGTCAACGACGATTGTGTCTCCGGTTTTCGTATGGCGCAACACGCCCGAAACTCCACTTACAGCCGGAATACCGCGACTGCGAGCCACGATCGCTGCATGGCTGGTTTGACTACCAGCCTGAGTAACTATTCCATGCACTGGAGTATCACCAAGCATTACAACTTGGCTTGGCAAAAGCTCGTCGGCAACCACGATGGTTGGACCTGAGAGTGAATTTGCTTCCTTGCCCAATGCTGGGCTGAGAAAGCCGGTCATACGTTCGATGACATCACGGATGTCGGCTAGTCTCTCTTCCAGGTAGGCATCCTGCGAACGCTTGAAGAGATTGCGATAGTAGTCCACTAGCTTGGCCATGGCGGCTGGGGCACTGTGGAGATCCTCGCCAATCCAGTCTCGGATTTTGCGAAGGAGTGTGGAGTCTTTCAGGATGGAAACGTGCACAGCAAAGATGGCAGCGGCTTCCTTACTTACCTGCTTTTCGACTTTGCTTTGAAGAACCCGCAAATCCTCAATGGACTGCTTGCGCGCATTCTCAAATCGAGCCAATTCACCCGCAACTTCGGCAGGTTTCAGTCGAGCGCGATCTGGGTCGACGAAGACTTCGTGAATGCAGTAGGCATTTCCAATCGTGACTCCAGGTGATACTGCTATTCCTTTTCGCATTCCCATAATTTAGCAGAATGCTAGAGAAGCGACAATTTGCTCGCCGAGCTGCGAAAGCCCCGTCTTATTGTCGCTTTTCGCTCCGCCGAAAAGCTCCGCCCTCAAGAAACTTGTAGCGAAAATCGTCAAGATTTTCGGCGATTCGTGAGGAGGCTGCGAGGTACGTGGCTCGGTGGAACAGGAAGAACCTCCCCAGACTATCGTCTGACCCTCCACGAGTGGCCCACGACCGGAGGGTGGCGATGAGCTTTCACGCAGCGAAAGAAGTCCTTTTCGAAGTTTCTTTGCGCCGCTTCGCTCCTGAACAGCCGGCTTGCATTCCGTTTCTTCAGTCCCGAAGGGACGGCATGTTGTAGCCACGGGTGCAAACCCGTGGAATGGAAGCGAGGAATGTCCACAAAGCCCCGGAGGGGCGACATAGCTTGCCACGCAGAGATTCCTGTCTCCCTCCGGGAAGAGTTGGTGCAGCAAGCCTTCTTGCGCTAGTACGATCTCTGATCAATTCTCTGCACAGCCAAACTACTCGCGTGAATTGCTGCGCATTCACTGCAGCAATTCCTCGATAGCGCTTCTACGTCACGAGCCCTCGTTTTCGCAGCCTTCTTTTTCTCGTCTCCCCCTCCCTGGGCGAATCATGTCGCACTACCCTAGTCAGTGCCCCAATTCGATTTAGGGCAAAACACGCGCTCTGGAGATGACCCTGGACTCAAACTCTGCGGAAACGTAAATTTGCGTGGGCGGATTTCAGCAGGCATAATGTTGAAATTCAAAATGTTCGACCGGTATAGTTTTTTGATACAGGCGCGCAGATTTTGGGCTAGAGAACTGGTACTTGCGCCAGCTGCTCGTACTTTACACCAGACTGGAATTTATCAGGCCAGATGTTTGGGATTGTAAATGGGGGCATGGGAAGTCCACGTCGAAGGCTGTGGCTTCGGAAGATGTGCTCGTGTTCGGATACTTTAGCCTCAGTTTGAGTGTGAAGCTAAATGAAGAGTTTTTTCCGGCGTCTAGTGGATGTTGCGAGATTCGGCGCGACCGTTCGGCATCGGCACGAAGTATTTTCGTGCAGGCGAAGTTATGAGCGAAGAGCAGCTAATTTTCGGCCACTAGTTGAGATTGTCTACACGTCTGCGCAAGAATGGTGGTGGCATCTCCGAGACAAAAAAACGGGAGAGTTGCTGGCCATGCAGACTGAATTCAGCATGGTTGAAAGCATAGCCGTCAAATTCGAGGGCTGGTCAGCAGCTGATTTTACACATGATTTCATATTCGCTCCCAATCTGGGTTCGGGTAACTCCCTTGGCCTTCGGAAACGTGAGGATGGATTTGCGTTGATTGACTTCGCAGGCAACGAATCTTGGGTCGTCGCAGACGCCGATGTGCTTTTTTTCCGACGACAATAAGCAGCTTTTTGCGGAGAGTAGAAACGTCAGAAGCCTGTTAGCCGAGAAAAGATTGAGTTAGCTCAGCTCGGGCGCACAATGAAGTGTCCCAAAGTTGGTCCAGGCTTAAAACGTAAGAGCTGAATCGGGGGCACAGAACGTTGGTAGGGGATCTTGTGAATCTGGGTTGGGTGAATCGTAGGGAATCTGAATCGGGGCACAGCATTAGTTTGTTGCAGCAATTCATGAATAACGTTTCGATAACCTACAAAAGCCCTTGTTTTCGCTCGGCTCAGCTTTCTTTTTCTTGTCTCCCCTTCCCTGGTTGAACCATGTCGTACTACCCTAGCGCAGTGCCCCCAATTCGATTTGCTATCGGCGAATGATTGGCTACTTGTACGTCTTTTTGGCTTTCGAATAAATGGCGTTCGACCGCAACCACTAGAAAGACGTTAGACATTCAAGTTTTGTGATTTTTGCCCAATATTTGCGATCCCCACTGCCTCGTTGAAATATCAAGAATTGACTCGATCAGGATTTTCCGGGTAGACCGCTTTTCGTATCTCGTGATTGCCAAAAGGGAGAATGGGCGTGACCCCAGGATCAAAAGGTCCAAACGACCAGGACGTATCGAAGTCAATAAGACTCCAAGTTGGTTTCCTCACTCTATATGACATCGTCAGCTCTTGTGTGGTTTCATTCCTTCCCTTTCCACTTGCATTTGCAACACGTTACCTCGCGAACCACGAGTGCTGGCACTGGTTCTCGGCAACTGCTGTTGCGTGGGCAGTAATCGCCATAACTTGGGGCGTCTTGATTGCAAGAACGACAAACTCCATTGGCCGCTGTTCATTACGAGGCACTGGTGACATTCGCGGGCCGGATATTCGAACGCCAATTAGATGCTCGGTCGTCACGCTCTTCCATTTCTTTGCCCAAATATTCATGTAACTCTGCGTTGACCACAGTGCCCCCTTTGCGACGTCTACGGGAAGCTAGACGATGCGCAAAAAATTCGCTACGCAGAACTTCTAAATATGGTTCGGAATCGGTTTAGGAATATAAAACTAGATTCGAAAGACATCGAAAAACTAATTAATGACGCTCCGGAGATGTTGAATGGACACCTCCATCACATTCTCGTCAAATTGGGAAGAGGCAAATACTCGGAAAGAATCTTTGCACTTCAGGAAGATCTGTGGACTCATGGAATAGATCCGTTCATGGGAATCGAAATCTTCATTTACGCCCCAATGAAAGGGGTTCATGGCGACAAGCCTGTACCGTATGTTATTGAGCAACTTGAAGCACTATTCCGGTTTGCACCCGACACAGCGGAAGTACTTGAAACCCGGCGGCGTCTCGGGAGCGAAGCTCAGAGAGGATTTGATCATTTATTATGAGCAGTGAACTCAAGTTCAGTCTCGTCAATGCAATTCGCAGCAAGGATCTCGATGCATTCTTATTGGATTTTGAGAAGGAAGACTTAGATTCCGATTCGAGAGGATATGGAAGTCTGCTTCACGTTGCCGTGTCTAGAGACGCCAAGGAAATCGCTGAGTTTCTGATCGAGAATGGGGCAGACGTCAACCGAAAAGGGGCCACATGGAGGGCACCGGCGATTACATACGCGGCCGACAGGGGAATGTTAGCTTTTGTCAACATACTTCTCCAACATGGAGCAACAATTGATGTATCGCATTCTCTTCGCAATCCTCTGATGCGTGCAGCGGAAGGAGGACACGCGGAGGTTGTTGTACGCCTCCTGGAGACTGATATTGATCCGCACCTTACTTATCGAATTCCATCTGGAAAACTCATTAATGCTCTTACCGAAGCTGAAAGTTCTGGCTGCGAAACCACGATTAAAAGTCTCAAAGACCGCGGCTGCAAACATCCTGTCGAAGGTGAAGACATTCCGGTTTGGGAGCCGCCCGCAGAGCAAATGCTCGACCCTCAGGTACTGGAACAATACAATGCGATTGTGAGCTATATGGAGGAACGATTTGGGCGAGCGGACACAAACGGGATGCACGAAATCTTTCCACAAATCGAAGGAATGTCCGTTGCAATCAACATTATTCAGCCATCAGACGAGCATCCCTATCTGGTATTGTTCACGAACGGAATGAGCGATCTGCCTATGAAGGTGCCTGCGGGGCACGAAGACTGGCAGTATGGAGAGTTAATGATTCAACTTCCAAAGGAATGGGTTCATCCGCGAGAATCAAAGGGCGACCCAAAGTGGCTTTGGCCCATTCAATGGCTGCGACAGATGGCGTACTTTCCTCACCTCAATGAATCGTGGCTTGGACGGCCGGCAACGATCGCGGCAAGTGATGATCCCCCCGTTCCGCTTGGTCCAGGAACCGAGCAATCCTGTTTGTTCCTGGTTCCCGATCTAGGCGTCTTTGAGCAGCCACTCGAACGCCCTGACGGCAAGCGTGTTCACTTCTATACGATGGTGCCTCTGTTCACAGCAGAACGTGACTTTGAATTGAAGTACGGAATGGAGAAATTCCTTCGAAAGTTTTCCGCCAATGAGGTCCCACTTTACGTCGACGTCGATCGCCCAAGCTTTGCATAGACGAGAGCAGCTCGCCAAACAGAAAAGGAGAAGCGGGGCGAAAACGCAGTGTTGGCTACGGTGACGCCGGCGCCGATGCAACCATCGGAGGCGGTTCGGCGGACCTTGAACTGGGACGAAAGCTCACTGATGAAAGTACCGATCACGCCAGTGAAATCGCTTCGGGCGACGTCACCTACGCTGACGCTGTCGCTGCTGCCAATGTTGTGTTTGCTCATGCGGAGGGCGAAGCTCAGAAGATTCTGCACGGTGGGCAAAATTCTACGGCGGCACAAGAACAAGCAGATGACGTTGTGGAGGCTGCGCAGGCGATTCTCGACGCCGCGCTAAAACTCGCACGCATCCAACTCGCAACCGACTACGGCGATGCGGAGATAGGTCTCGCCGAAGGTGTTGGCCAAGCCGCGCTTAATAATACGAATTCTTGGAATGGTGTCGCTACAAGTTACAGGGGCGCCACCAACGCCACGGAATCTGGTTACACGGGCGATATCAACTCGGCCTTGAGTGGCTGGGTAGCCGGATTGGTCGCCGCCGGCAATGCCGATGCCGTAGCGGTTGCCAAGAAGTTGAATCGGGGGCACTGCACGTTAGTGGAGAAAGAATTTTCACAAATCTGGGTATTTCATGTAAGGAGTCAACGAAAATCTACGTCTTTATTGTGTGGACGTTATCTCGATTCGTTTCCTTTCATGGATTGGATGGCTGAAATGGCAAAGTTAGCAAGAGCGGAATTATTCTCATCGGATGAAGTAGCTTGTGTCCATGTGATGAACCGAGCTGTGCGGCGAGCGTACTTGATGGGCGATGATCCAGTCAGCGGCAAGAACTTTGATCACCGCAGGAAATGGATGGAAGATCGGCTTAAGCACTTTGCAGCGAACTTCGGTATGGATCTGCTTGCTCACGCGATCCTGCCGAATCATTCATAGTGCTATTCCTTATTCTGTTTCGTGCAGATAACTAGGGTTGATTTTTTTGGGGTGGTTAGGTTTGTCGGTGGCGTCCTGCATGCGGGGCCTCTTTGGTGGTCGGCAAGCTGTCTCAGCCGAGCCAGTTCTTTTGGGTCGGCTTGTATAATCCATCGCTGACCACTGCGGACTGCGGTTAGCCAGTTGCGATCCTTCCACCTTTTCAGTGTCGATGCGGAGACGTCGAGTTCCTTTGCCAGTAGCGGCAACGTCCAGTAGCCTTCGTATCCGCCGATCGCTTCGCAACTGTTACCGGCGGCGCGAAATTGCTTGACGAGCGAAGCGACAACGGCCTTGCTGAACGCAGACCGTTGGGCACTGAAATACCCCTGAGTGTTCAGGTCCTCGGCGACGGCTTCATGGCAGTGGCCACGGCGTTTCAGTTGAATAATTCGTTGCTTGATTAAATCGGCGGACTCGCGCTGGGCGAATCTTCCCACAGCGCGGGCAACCTCGTGCTGACTTTCATATCCGCCGACCCAACGAATCGTAACACTCACGCGTTCGCTGGAACCTATTAGCTCGGTAGTTACCTCCTCGATCAAGTCGCGGACAATCTTCTGGCGATCGCTTGGCGATGTCGTAGGGCTGTGCCATAACGCGGGTATATTCTCCGACAGCGTTTGCACATGCTCGATCTGTGCTGCGGTCAAGCGGTTTGACGCATCCTTGGTCAGCCGATTTAACTCTTCCTCTGCAGCGCGTTGCTGCGTGAGTGCCGCTTCCCAGCGACGCTCCAGTGCAGTGCCCCCGATTCGATTTCCCGCTTTTTTGGAATGTTCTTTTGACGACCTGGAACGCCTTCCAAAGACACACACGCTGCGTGAAAAGTCCACTACAATGTAGTTTCGTCGGCAAATCACATTGGAGTTGAGAGATTGAACAACGAAGAACTGCTTCAACTATTTGACCGAAGTAAGAAAGCTAACGCAAGAACACTGAATCTCAGCGGGATGGATTTGGCTGAAATCCCCAGTGAGATCGGGCAAATTACTACACTAGAGGAAATTCGCCTCGACCACAACAGACTCTCGAATTTGCCCATGTCGATTCGAGAGCTCCCGTACCTCCGCGTACTCCGGCTGCAGGGGAATTCTTTTGGGACTTTTCCCAGAGGCATGATGCAGTTCTTTGATTCGCTTGAAACCATTTACCTCGACCCGGGAAATAGGATTGAACCCAAATGCGAAATTGTGGAGGTCGATAAAGCAATTTCACAATTGCTCAGTTTTGCCGACAAAAAATCACCGAGCGTGGTGCTGCAGAATTCGGGGTTGCGCAGGCTCCCAACAGATATATGTAAGAAACTGAAATCGTTGCGACACCTGGATTTGTCTTGGAACCAGCTAAAGGAGATCCCAAGCTCCATTTCTGAACTGACCAAATTGCAAACTTTACGCCTCAGTGGCAACAGAATATCACAGTTGCCCGAAGAATTATGTGATCTGGAGAACCTGAGAGAAATCCATGTGGATTCCAATGAGCTGCTAACCCTACCTGAGCGAATTGGGGCGCTGTCAAAACTTCAGATGTTACAACTTAGGAAGAATAAGATTCAGACGCTGCCAAAGAGTCTGGCTGACCTGCGATTGCACGAATTAGATTTGAGCGAGGTGCAGCTTGAAGAAGTCCCAAAGAGCGTATTTAGGATAAACGGACTGAGAAGGCTAAATCTTTGCATGAATCAAATTGCTCAGATTCCGGACGACTGTGCTTTGGCCGCGAATCTTGAGTCGCTGGATCTGAGTCAGAATCGAATACGCTCTTTGCCCCCCTCAATCGGCAAATTGATTCGCCTCCGATCCCTAAACCTCAGCAACAATTTTCTTGCGGAATTGCCTGTTGAAATCGCTGGCCTCGTCAGTCTCGGCTCGTTGGATGTATCCGCAAATCGCGACCTTCGGAGTTTTCCTGATGCACTAGGAGCATTGCGTGGAATTTACCGACTTACCGCGAGTAGCAGCTACCTTGATGACCCGCTGCCTGAGCTCATGAAACGAGGCACCGATGCATTGCTTGCCTATTTGCGAAGTTTGTCTGAGAGTGAGGAACAATTCGAAGCTAAGATGCTACTTGTTGGAGAAGGGAATGTCGGAAAGACGTCTTTGGTCGGCCGGCTTCAGGGTGAATCATTTATACCAGATCGGGATACCACGCACGGGATTGAGATTGGAAAACTAGAGTTTCCGATAGGGGACTCCGACCATCGACTAGTTCTCAATACTTGGGACTTTGGTGGACAGGAA
>JBCCEO010000334.1:0-8100 GCA_039030255.1 Planctomycetota bacterium
AGGTAATTCACCGGCAACCATTCAAGTGCACGGTAATCTGAGTCTAGGCCCGAACGCCGAACTACGCATGGAGATCACATCGCTTGGCAATATTAAGAAGTTTGATCAGCTCATTGTCGCAGGTGAGTTTCAAGCAAACGGAATACTCACCCTTGAAAACCATTTGCCACTGCAAAACAACGCGGCGCAAGAGTCGCTCGGATTCCTGGAACGCATTCCACTCGTTGAAGCCGACACCATCTCGGGAGAATTTGATGTCATTCAAGGCAACGACTTCTTGCCCAATGAAAGCTTCTACCTCGATGTGTTGCAAACGGCGAGCAAGATCGAAGTCGTCGTCATGCCGACAACTTGGCACAACGCGCACAATGCCTTGGACGTCAATGGAGATGGCCACGTAAGTGCGTTGGATGCACTCTTCGTGATTGACTGGCTTAACCAAGGTAGACGAATGGTGGGCTTGCCCCGCGCGGCAGCCGCTGGCAAATTCAATCTTGTCGATATCAATAACGATGGCTTTGCCAGCTCGATTGATGCACTATCTGTCATCGCAGCACTGAATATTCGAAAATCAGGAGAGGGCGAGGCAACAATGCAAGAATTTGTTCCGGATGATCTGGGCGTTCGATATTACGCGATGCAAGTTGCCTATGAGGATATTCTGGAAAAAAGGAAAGCAAGATGATTCTTCTGAGAGGTGATGCGTTTTGAATTCGGCAGGTCCTGTGCAGCACGGGAGGCAGCGAGTGCAACCCAGGCCAATCGACTGATTATTGCAGCCCTACGTAATGGGTTTCCAAGTGCGACGAAAACTATGGATGGAGCGTCCGATGGGATCGCATTGCTCTTTGTTCTTACAGAGGTCGCGGTACAGGTTTCGTGTTACTTCAAGCTAGCATTTCAGTAATTGATTGACTGTGTTTAGGAGTCAATTCGATGTGACCTCCCATCTGGGCGGCCATCGGAGATGCCGATTCCCTGAGTTTCGGTGGGCTAAATTACAGTGCTGCAATTTGATATTTGCATCCTGCATCGCGAACACTTATCGTGTTGGCACGTTATTTGGAACGACAAACTTTCGTTTTCGGCTCACACAAGTACGATGAATTCGCACGTTCAAGAATCCCCACCACGTTCGTTTCGAAGCTTCGGACTCTCGTCTATTCTTTGGTTAGTTTTGTGCGTCGCTTGCTTCTTTGCCGGGCTAAACTGGAGTGACATCGTCCCCTCATCGCTACCGGGTCCGCAAACTGTTGACAAAACGAACTACGTCTCACTCAACTCGGGTGGAACTCAGGTCCTGACATCCATATCGGGCATTCACCGAGTTGCAGTCACCGACCCAAAAGTTGCCGACTACGTTTTCGCCAGCCCGAATGAATTGATGGTCAATGCAAAAATTCCCGGCAAGACTTCCATTGTTGTTTGGGAAAATGGAGCGAAAGAGTCGAAGTCTATCCAGGTTGTTATCAAGTAACCTGCACTCTTGCATTATGACCACTAAATGCTCTGGGAGCAGAGCCAACTCCTTGAGAACGGTCGTGCCGGCGGGTATTCAACCAGCAACCAAACGTACCGGTTATGCTTGGGAATATTCATCAAGTTCCCAGGGGGAACCAGCAAGTTGCTGGGCCAGAAATGCGCGTCTTCTGAACGAACCTTAAGGTTAAGCATCGATCCAACATTGCCGTGGACAGCCGAAAGGATCCCCTTCTCGATCTGCTCCTGCTATTGATTGGTCATGGGTTGCCAAGGGCAAAGGGCTTAAAAACGGGCTTTTTGCGATGTAACTCACCCAGCGATACTCCAGAATTTACGTTTGCCGGTTGCGAATTCTTCTTTTTTTCGCATTTTGGAGCTATCCTAGTAGGTTGGACTTCCGGTAATTTTGACAGAAAATCATCGACCTTCTTCTGGAAGAGGATATGAACTTGCGTCAGCGTTCTGCATTTACATTGGTTGAATTGTTGGTGGTGATTGCGATCATCGGCATTTTGGTTGGTCTATTGTTGCCAGCCGTTCAGGCTGCTCGCGAGGCGGCGAGGGCCACCCAATGCAAAAACAATTTGAAGCAGATCGCTCTGGCGACGGAGCTGTTTCACAACACGAATAAGTGCTATCCACCAGCCCGCTATATGCCGCGGCCGTTCGACCTTGTTTACAGCTGTGGCGGCAACGAGGCGACGTGGATGGTTCGGATCTTGCCTTATTTGGAACAAGCTGCCGCCGAAGAGCAGTGGGATTACCGAATCAACTACATCGACCACAGCGACCAAGCTCGCAACTTTTCGCCTCCCGTTTACCGTTGTCCCTCGCGGCGAGGAATTGACGACGCGGTGGGAGAGGGCATTATCGTCAGTAACGCGACCACTTGGTGTTATGCTCCGTGCGGTTGCCGCTACCCATGCACGACGAGTTCGTCTGCAGGAGTTTCCGGTGCAGTTGGAGATTACGGCGGAAACCACGGTGATATGTCGACTGGCTCAACGGGTCTTCCCTCCGACTTTTATTATGGCGGCAATGGCAACGGTTTGATTATCTCTAGCCGCGCTACTTGCGATTCCAATCAGGAATTCCCTATCGACTGGATTGATCGCATTTCGCATCGTGATGCAACCGATGGACTAAGTAATACATTCTTAGTAGGTGAGATGCACGTTCCGCTGAACCAGCTCGGTAAATCGCCCGAAGATGCGTTTATTTACAATGGCGATCACGTGTTCAACAGTACTCGTATTGGCGGACCTGGTGCACCGATCATTCGCGACATAAACGACGCGGGAAATGGTCTTGTATCCTGGGGAAGTTGGCACGGCGGCATTTGTCATTTCGCCCTTGGCGATGGCAGCGTTTGGGCACTTTCGGACAACATTGATACAGCCACCCTCGGCTTTCTCTGCCATCGAAATGATGAGCAGGTCGTTACTCTAGAAGACTAGTTCTTCAAACGAGGAGACGTGTCGGCAGTGCTTTTGGCTAGCCATCAAGCTAGAATTGCACGTACACTTTAAGAGCATATCTAGGCTCTTGCTCTCGTCGCGCGTCTCAAGGTTTCCGAATGCAATTCTCAAAGCTACTTTATTTCGCTTGCCTACTAGCACTTGCCGCTGGTTGCTCATCGAACCTTCGAACCTACCCGGTCAAAGGAAAAGTGGTGTTTGCAAATGGCAGAAATGTAGTTGTTGGAACGGTCGAGTTTCAATCGGTCGCGCATCGTATCAATGCTAGGGGACAAATTCAGCCGGATGGGACCTTTGAGTTGACGACGTATAAAGATGGCGACGGCGCAATCGCTGGGGAACACAAATGCGTGGTGTTGCAGATGGTGATCGGAGAGAACATGCACGGTCATCGTCCAAGTGAGGTTGGCGTAGTAGATCCCAAATTTGCTTCTTACTTGACGTCTGGGTTAAGCTTCACCATCGATCCTGATAAGGAAAACGATATCGTCGTTACGGTACGTGGCATTGAAAAGCAGCCAGCGCCTGGCGAAGGACATACACACGACTAGTGTTTATGTTTACGTAGACTCGGACTTGAAACAGAGCATTCCCGATGCCTGAAACACACGGTTACTCCGGAAAGCCTCTTCACAAGAAATTGGGACTTAAGGCTGGCCATTTATGTCTTTTGATTCGTGCGCCGGAGCACTTCCACGATTTGGTTCAAGACGCTGAAGACGTTCGCTTCGTTACAAGGAAGTGTTCTTCTGACGTCGTCCATCTCTTTTGCCGCAAGAAAGCAGATTTGCGGCCTTTATTCGAGAGAGCCATCCAAAGTATCAAAGAGGGCGGGATGATTTGGATTTCCTGGCCCAAAAAGAGTTCCTCGCTCTACAAGGATCTGAGTGAACAGGATCTCCGCGATCATGTGCTACCACTAGGATGGGTTGACGTCAAAGTCTGTGCCGTTGACGCGGATTGGTCCGGTTTGAAATTCCTCAAACGCAAGTCCTAATGTTTCAACTTGAGTGCTTCTTCCACGCCCACTCGAGTCATGCGACAGAGTCTAGGAAAGGAAGCTGCTGTGGGTTGTAGAACACTGCCACTTTCATTTTGATTTTCAGCCCGAGTTCCTCGCACCCATGGCAAGCTTGCCCCATGCTTGTGAGATGAACGGGAATGCTTTTACGCTAATCGAACTTGTGGTAGTTATTCTTATCGTTGCGATTCTCGCTGCGTTTGCTGTCCCACGCTTTCAGGATCGCGGAGACGATGCGCGCGCGGCAGTCGTGATGCAAAATGTGCGTGTTGTTCACAACATGGCGGATTTGTTTCGCGCCGACTACGGAAGGTTGCCAGCGGATGCTGGGCCTGGGGAATTTCCGCAGGAGTTTGATGGCCTTCTTTCGCCGGCATTATTCACAACTCCGCTAGAAAACGGAGCCCAATATGATTGGAACGGGTCTGGAAGCCCGCTTGTTCCCAGAGGCCTTTCCATACTATTCGTGAACGGAGAGGTTTCGACGGCGACGGCCCTGTACCAAGATATCGAAGCACAAATAGATGATGGCGATCCGAGCGCAGGTTTTGTACGAGCTCGAAACAATCGGATTCTATTCAAGTTTCATTAGAGCGGGTTTTGATTCGATCCAAGCGCCCAGAGCAACGAAATTAGGAGCCAGTATTAAGAGGGGGGAGTTACATTGGTTTCTTGAGGAGTTTGCGTGTGATCTATCGGATTAAGGAGAAATTTTGGTCTTGGGGGAATGACTTTGCGATCACAGACGCGAAAGGCAACTTGTGCTTCTTCGTCGACGGAAAAGCATTTTCTTGGGGCGACAAACTTTCCTTTCAAGATCCTAATCGCAACGAATTGGCGTTTATCAGTCAAAAACTCCTGACCTGGAAGCCATGTTATGAAATCAGTGTGCGTGGGGAACCGTTTGCCGAGGTGGTGAAGGAGTGGACGTGGTTCAACAAGCAGTTCAAGCTCGATGTGCCCGGACCCAACGACTACACCATTGATGGCTCATTCTGGGAGCACGAATTCACATTCACTCGATCAGGCCGCAGTGTTGCGCGGGTTAGTAAGAAATATTGGTCATGGACGGATAGCTACGGAGTCGACATCGTCAATGGCGAAGACGACGTTTCCATTCTCTGCGCCTGCATAGTCATCGACCAGGTCCTGCACAACGAACAATCCTCGGATTAAAGCAGCGCACTTGCCGACGAGATTGATGTTTCGCGTTTTCTGCGGTAACGCAGGAGCACTAGGCCGCACAGGGCAAGAGTTGAACTCGGCTCAGGAACAACAAGAAAACCTAGCCCGCCAACCACAAAGCGGCTATCGCTAATCACCAAATCAGCACTGCTGTCTAGGGCGGTAATCGAAAAGGAGACTTTGTCTCCAACTTCCAAGAATTGAATTCCGTCACCCAGGGGCAACGCGGATTCGGGCTGGCCATCGAGCGAATAGAACTCAACTGGGTGCGTGTTTCCAAACTCTACGCCCACGTTGCGAATGACCAAACTTTGCCAAGCCTCCAGGCCAGTAACATTAGAAATTTGAAAACTAAGAGTTTCTGATTCTGTTGGGCTATCGTTGTTATCAAGGGCTGCATCGGATTTCCCGCCCGTTACGCCTAAACCTTCGGTCATTCCACCGACCGATGCACCGAGCGATAGACTGCTACTGGCAAGGGCTTGCAGCCTAAAGGAAATTCCGGTTGGAAGTGTTCCGCTGGAAAGCAAATGAGCGTCTGCAGAAGTCACCAACACTCCGTCTGTTCCGCCAGCGTTTTCTGCATTAAAAGTGGCTGCGGAAATAGCATTGGCAGATTCGCCCAGCCGTAACACGAACTCGGCTTGCAAAGACTGCGAAGTGCCAACGATCGACGCAAAGAGCGCGACGGCTGAGAGTAGAACGCGATTCATGGCGATTCCTGGGCAAGAGGGCGCACGATGCTGGGCTATGGGGCAAAAGCTCTAGGCTATTCGCCGGTCCTAACGGTGCAACGATTCTATGTGATGGAATATGCTTCCCGGGTCCCCGCGCTCGTTCTAACTGTCACGACCGGAACAACGCGTCTGGGAGAGCTAAGATGCGAGTTTACTCTGTGCTTTCTTGGGCGCTCTCGTCCGCGGCATCTTCGGTGCTTTCTGCAGCACTTTCGGACGCTTGAATCTCAGGCTTTCGTGCGCACACGACCCAGTACTTGCCCGATTCGAATGTAACGACATCGTCTAGGACGTCGTGAAAACTCGCTTCATAGAAGCTCGGTTGCTTGGTTACTACAAGCAACGCACCGCCCACGCGAAGTGCCGCCAGACAAGTTTCCACAAAGTGCTGGGCGATCTGGTCGTCCCCATAATAGGGCGGGTTGGCCAGAGCGACGTCGATGGCAACAGGTAGTTCTAAGTTGCCGTCTGCATTCCAAATCGCATGCACATTCGCGAGTTCGTTACGATTGGCTCCTGCTTCCAGGCAAGCGACTGCCCGCGCATTTGAGTCGACACCAAAAACCATTCCTTCGGTCTGAACCGCGCAGCCGAGTGAGACAGCGCCGCTGCCACAGCCCATATCCAACACATTGTCGCTCGAGCCAATTTCCGCACATAGCAGCAGCTGTCGTGCACCAGAGTCCAAACGCCGATGCGAAAAAACACCGGGCCGAGTCAAAGCATATAGGCGTCTGTCGCCTTCGCGGAATGAGATCTCGCAATCAAAGGACTTGCGCTTCTTGAGTTCGCCAGTTTTCTTTGCCCAGTAGACACAACCTTTTTCATCTCGATGGCAACTGACCTTGTCGAAAACTGCCTGGAGTTGATCGTGAAGCCAAGTATCCTTGGCGTTATCCACACTTGCGACCATCCATCCAGCAACTGATAATCGCTCATGGGCTTGCTGCAATAGCTCGCGCGTTAGTTCTGCCTCAGAGCGTTTCAGCACGGGCATCAACACGAGCTGGAATTCGCTTTCCGGTAAATCAGCTCCACTGAGGATTTCCAGGGCATCGCCCTGAGTGGCGGCGGCCACCAGAGCATCATGCAAATCCAGGTACCAGGCTTGAACCGAGCAGGCCGCTAGCTTTTCTTGGAGATAATTGGCTGACTGGGCGCGGCCAGGCGAGATCACCAATGCGGCTCGAATCGAACTAGGGACT
This sequence comes from Planctomycetota bacterium, assembly GCA_039030255.1. Classification (GTDB taxonomy): domain Bacteria; phylum Planctomycetota; class Planctomycetia; order Pirellulales; family Pirellulaceae; genus Aureliella. Next base: position 7,109 of record JBCCEO010000334.1, read on the forward strand.
TTGTCGAACCATCTTTCGCCCGCGTCAATGAGAAGTTGTTCTGTTGGAAGCGGAGGTAATTCTGTCGGCAGGTTGTCGCTGATCTCGGCAGGATCGACGGGGCTTGGACCAGATTCTTCGGGCACATTCACGTTGAAATTCGGTATTCGTGGAAATTGGTTACTTTGATTGGCCTTGCCGTACTGGGACCGTCCTAGACGGTATGGCCTGGGATTCTTACCATTTAGACTTAGTATTGTGAAATCAGGCCCATGAGTGAAGCACGAATGGATTTCGCAGACGCTTCGATTCACAATCGTAGCAAAGTATCCCTTATCTGGTGAGTACGTGTGGAAGAGCGTAGCGACGAGCAGACTTGTCAGGAAAGTGACCTGATTCAAGTTCTGGGATACTTGAATTTTTCTTCTGGCAAAGCCGAGTTGAAGACTCTGGCTGCATTGAACCGGATTTATTCGCGTGCTTTGCCCGGTGGGCCCTTCGAGGGTATGCCCGCTTGGTTGCAAATTCAGCAATGGTTGCAGGACGAGCTAGCGCGAGTCAACGACAGCAATCCTGCGTTCAAGGACTGCCAGCAAGCGGAGGCGGTCATCGAACTGCTGTGGCTCAATTTCCTCCCGGCCTATTTGGACTTCCATCGAGATTTGCTTTTCCATCAAGAGCCCGAAGGAATCTTCTCGGGCTTTTTTCTCGGTCGCGCCATGGAGGCCGTCTTGCAGCAAGGGCCACCTTGGGACGAAACAGAGCGAATCGTCGAAGATGCAATCCGTCAACTGAACGATTATGTCGGCTATCGGCCGGTTGCCGTTCTGGAAGGCCGTAGACTTGAGCCCTACGCCAATGAATGGGTCAGGCCAATACCGATCTACATCGATGGTATCGGCTCAACGGCTGGGCCATATTGCGAAGTCGTGAACCGGTGTTTGGTAATCCTGAAACGTACGGACGAAAACATACTCCACAGCGCGGGCTTCGATCTTAGTATGCTAAGCGAG
>JBCCEO010000335.1:0-8082 GCA_039030255.1 Planctomycetota bacterium
AACCAACATTACCTGGAGAGATCAAGCGGTTACATTGGCCTTACAGATGAGGGGATTCGAAAAGTCCACAGCCAAGAGATTCCAATTCCAGTCGAACAACTCCTGCGTCCGTGGACAAAGTATGTTGAGGCGGCGTTAAGGGCCCAAATCCAGTTAGTTCGTGACGTTCACTACATTGTTCTTGAGGGAAAAATTCGCATTGTTGAGCAATCTACTGGACGGATCTTTGAGGATCGCTCATGGCAAGCGGGGCTTCACCAAGCCGTCGAGGCCCAAGAGAATTTGGAAATTACTCCTGAGTCGCTCCCACTAGCGCGTATTACTCGGCAACGGTTTTTTCGCAAGTATTCGCACTTGAGTGGCATGACAGGAACGGCAGCGGCGTGTGCAATTGAGCTGAACTCCATATATGGATTACGTGTGCAAAGCATCCCGCTTCGAATTCCGTCGAAACGGCAAGAATGGCCCCCTCAAACGTATCCAAAAGCAGAAGAAAAGTGGGCTGCAATCGTTGAGTCAGTATCCATATTGCATCAGCTTGGCCGCCCTATTCTCATTGGGACTCGTACCATTCTAGAGAGCCAAACTCTCGCCCAATCTCTATTAGCCCGTGGGATTCGATTTGAGCTACTAAATGGCAAACAGGATGCAAGCGAAGCGGAGATAGTTGCTCGCGCTGGAGAACGAGGAGCCGTCACTATCGCGACGAATCTTGCGGGACGCGGGACGGATATCAAACTTTCGAAGGATTCGTATGCTCTGGGGGGGCTCCACGTCATTGTGTCGGAGTGTCACTCCTCGGCACGCATCGATCGTCAATTGATTGGTCGTTGTGCGCGACAGGGAGATCCCGGCTCCTGCCAGACTTTCGTCGCCGCAGACGATTGGCTGTTCAGAACACATGCTCCAGACTTTTGCGAATCCTTGCGTTGGATAGCGGAAAGCGGCAACCAATCAGTGGATATTGCTGCAAAGATTCAACGAATTCAAAAACGTATCGAACGGGAGCAGTATCTGAACCGGCTCCAGTTTTTAGACAGTAGTGATCGCCAAGACCGGGCGATTCTCGGCCTCTGATCGCGAGAATTTCATTCGAATAGACGCAGTTTCGCCTGTTCTAGCACTGGTTGTACCGCGTTGCTGTCTGAAGGAACAAGGGTTTGTATGGCTCTACAACATGAGCATACGCCAAAATCGCTAGCCTCCTCATCTTCCTGGCAATGCGTAAAACCATGCCTCCTACTAGTGGTTATCTAGTAGGAATTACTCGAACCAAATTCAAACATTTCAATCCGAAGGAAAGAAGGAGTAAGTTTCACCAGCCCAAAAGCACTTTTCGAATTTTGAGAACAATGGTTGCCATGAAAACAATCTGTTCCTTGCTGATGATGATCGTTGTTTTCGTACCCTGCGCAAATTCTCACGCTCAAATCGATGCCATCAAGAGCTTTACAGAGCCTTATCGGACAATTGACTTGGCTGCGGGCGAAATGGGTACGGTATTTGAAGTCCTAGTCGCTGAAGGAAGTTACGTTCGCTCAGGCGAAATCTTGGCTCGACTCGATGAACAAGTGCTCGAGGCTTCCAAAGCGATCGCCGCGGATTCCAAGCAAGCTACAGGAAAGCTCAACTCGGCCTTAGCCGAATTGAAGATGCAAACTGAAAAGTTTAAGAAGATCAACGGTCTATTCGCCCGTGGTCACGCGAGTCAAATCGAACTTGATCGAGCCAAAGGGCAACTCGAAATTGCGGATGCTCAGGTCGAGTCAGTCAAGGACGAACTTCGAATTCGGAAACTAGAATTGAAGCGCATCGAGGCTCAGATTGAGCAACGTCGCATTCGAACACCCATCGATGGAATCGTTACTCGAGTTCTTAAGGATGAAGGCGAATTTGTTTCCGCGGCCGACCCAACAGTTGCGACTGTAGTTCAGCTTGACCCGCTGCTAGTCATCTTTCAGGTTCCTTATGAAAAGGCGAGCCAACTTATCACGGGACAGGAGCTCGCGATTCAAATGGGCGCCAAGCGGACAAAGGCCTTGGGAAGAATCGAATATGTTGCTCCGACGACAGACGCTCAAAGTGGTACACGCCGCGTCAAAATCATGGTCGCGAACTCCGAGCTCCAATGGGAGAGCGGTGGTGTTTGCTACTTGGACGCGAACCTTATTCGGAGTATTCCGTCGCAGAGTAAGTTCACTTCGCGCTCGAAGAAGGCCAGTGGCCCCGCAAATTCGCCGATGCATTAAGACGTACTTTCATCCCTCCAAAGATATTAGGCAGCGGCATGATGGAGCCCCAACCGTCGGAGAAATCGCCTGGAAGAAATCTCACGGATGCTGCTCTGTCACGACCGTTCTCAGAACTAGTTGGATCAATGCGGGGGGCTCAATGCAGCTCCGAATTGCTGCGGCTTACTTCAGAAATTCTCTCGCGCTCCTCAAGTTGCAAGCTTCTATTCCATATCTCGATCGGTAACCAAGGAAGTGAACCGCTAATTGAGACTGTCCTCAACCGCTTTGGGAAACTTCCGACAGAAGCAACCCAGTGGGCTCTGAACATTGCATTGAAGGCGATCACAACGGAAAGACTTTGCATCGATTCTGCGCACAATAACAAACAAACTAAATTGATCGCAGCGCCGTATTACAGTGACCAGCCCAACGCGCAAACTCTTGTCGCAATTTTCGTCGACAGCAGCGAAGACGCCACGCAAGAAATTGCACTGATGCAGCTGCTCACGAACGCCATCGAGTCTTGGCATTTGCAAAAGCGGAACCAAGAAAGCCGGTATTTGGCTATCGATCTAGCAGCGATCAATGAGATACAAAAACAGCTGGACTCAGCGAGAGAACTCAAGTCTTGTTTCCAAACTTATGCAAATGAACTGGCCCAATACGTTGTCTCACTTGATGGTAAACAACGCGATGCGACAGGGTGTTCCGTAGATGAAACGACCGTTTTTATAGGTGCCTCTACTGCTTCAGGGCTTGAACTCCGTTCTGTATCGAACACAGACTCTCTCCCCCGCGATACGGAGCTCGTTGATTACATCGAATCTGCAATGGCAGAGTGTGTCTGCCGAAACACAGAGTCAAATTGGCCTCCGATTTCGGGAGACAGACATTCTCTTCTATGCCATCAACGGCTGCAGGCCAAGCTTCAAGCCTCGGCAATCTTCTCGCTCCCGCTATCGGACAGCTCCGAGGAAAACTCTGCGGTTGTGACGATTGCGACGCCACGGGAACTCACAGATCGGCAACGGAATTTCTTGAGAGCAAGCGCAAATTCTGCTGCAGACAAACTAGAAAACGCACATCGGGCTGAGCGAACCCGACTGGAGAAACTTGCCACTGCAATTCCATCAAGCTTTCGCTCAAAACGCGGCGCAACGTTGGCCAAGGTCATTGCTTTCTTGATTCTCTGCTCGCTGATTCCGACTCCTTATCAGGTTTCTTCTGATTGTGAACTTAGACCTACAACTCGTAGATTTGTCTGCGCCCCGTTCGCCTCACGCCTCGAAAAGTGTTTCGTCGCCCCTGGAGATACCGTGGCGGCCGGCCAGAGTCTGGGAATTCTGGACGACAGTGAGATACAGCTTGAGTACGCGGAAAACAAGGCTGAATTAAGCCGTGCTCAGAAAGAACACGATGGTTTTCTGGCGACGCATCAAACCGGCGAGGCTCGGCTGGCCCAACTTGAGGCCGAAAAAATCACTGCTCGTAATAAGCTCCTCCTTCATCAAATCGACAACCTCGATTTGGTTAGTCCTGTAGATGGCGTAGTCGTCGCGGGGGATCTAGAAGATGCTATCGGAATGCCTCTATCGATGGGCGACTCAATGTTTGAGATTGCTCCCCTGGATACCTTCATTGTCGAAGTACAGATCCCAGAGGACGACATTCGATATATAGAGCTCGGCATGGGAATTCACGTTCGGTTTGCCGCGATTCCGTTTCAGTCATTCCGTGGCACGATCACTCGATTGCATCCAGAGTCAGTAATCGACGAGGACGAGAACGTGTTTGTTGCGATGTCCACGCTTGAAAAAGGGGCCGAGCAGTTCCGTCCGGGGATGAAGGGAACTGGTACAATCAGCACCGCTTGGAGACCCGTTGCATGGAATTTCCTTCACAAGCCCTGTGCAAGATGCCTTAGGTGGCTTGGATGGTAGCCTACGACAAACTAACAGAAGAGATTCAAAGATCTTGTATCCGACTCAATGACGAGTTGATCTTTTCGCCTCAAAAATATCAAGAAGATTACTTCGTCCATATTGAGATACCGTCAACATCAAAGTTCTTTCGGATCAGCCGGTCGGAATACCTGTTCATCTCGCTTCTTGACGGGCGGACTTCTTTCTCAAGCGCTTTGGCGACTTCCTCGCAAAGCCTTGGCGAAAACGCAATTGATGAGGACAAATGTACGCAGCTCATTCTTTGGCTGCTAGAAAACGGAATGGCGACAGTTGCGGGCGCGGCGCCAGCGATAATCTCCTCGCAAAGCCCTACCAAACCAAGCGAACATTGGTTGCGAAAGGTGAATCCCTTCTGGACGAAACTCTCGTTTGGGAATCCAAGCTCGTTATTGTTGTTTGTCGGGAAGTATCTAGCGTGGATTTTTCATCCAATCGCGATCTTGATTTCTGTCGCAATCTTGTTTGTCGCAACCTTGCTAGGGCTTTCCCATTTCGATCAATTGCTGGCGTCGTCGAAGAGTATACTTGCGCCCGAAAATATGCTCGTTGCCGTGATTCTTTGGATTGTGCTAAAGGTGATTCACGAACTTGCACATGCACTCGTCTGCCAACGATTGGGCGGAACGGTAAGGGAATCGGGAGTCATTATGATCCTGTTTGCCCCGATGGCGTATGTCGATGTCTCTTCCTCCTGGAGGCTTAAGTGTCGCTGGTATCGCATTGCGGTCGCTGCGGCAGGTATCTATGCAGAACTCTGTATTGCTGCAATATGCGTATGCCTTTGGTTCCTTTCGGATTCAGAATTTGCCAAGCAGCAGCTAATGAACGTGGTAATTATGTCAGGCATTGCGACTTTGCTATTCAATGCAAATCCGCTGATGAGATTTGACGGCTATTTCATCCTTTCTGACTTGCTGCAGATCCCGAATTTGTACTCAAGCGGTATCGATGCATTCCGTCGACACATGAATTGGTTGTTCCTGGGGAAAAAGCCGCAGCGTAGCCGAACAGAGCTTGCTCGGCGTCCAGTTTTTATTGCAATCTACGGTTACCTAGCGATGGCTTGGAAGGTCATCGTTTGTATTGGGCTGGCAATTTCGGCATCCGTAATGTTTCAAGGTTTGGGCCTGGTGCTTGCGGGGGTCGGCGTATTATGTTGGACAGCAAAGCCATTGACGGCCATCGTAAAGACTCTCGTCAGAGCAAAAACGAAGCGTCCCCAAGCGGTGGTTCGGGCGTTTGCGGTTACGGGCGTCGGGTTCGGGTTGCTGTGCTTTGCATGGTTGGCGATGCCAAACCCGTTTTCTGTGCGCTGCCCCTGTATCATTAGTTTTGAAGACAGTGCAAAAGTACGCGCTGACTCCGCAGGTTTCGTCAAGAGAGTCCTGGTCGTCAATGGACAGTCTGTGGAAAAAGGAACACCGCTGCTTGAGCTTTCCAATTTGCAACTAATGTCGGAAATCGAGCAGCTCCAAGCCGAGTTGAAATTCCACGAGACCAAACAGAGAATCGCGATCCAACAGGGCGACGCGGCTAAAGCACAGATGGCTGCAAGCGACTACGAAGCCACTGCATCCGCACTGTCTACACGGCAAAAAGAAAGCGACAACCTCGTTTTGTGCGCGCCGAACTCAGGGCGGGTGATTTCACTGCACCTTGATCAGCTTCGCGATCAATATGTCAACGAGGGCGATCATTTACTGACGATTGGCAACGAAGCCACGAAAGAAGTTGTTGTCTTGATTGCACCTGACGAAGCAAGTGTTACGTCGGAATTGGTCGGGCAATCATTGCAAATTGAAATTGGGTCGCGAAGGCGCATGCACGCAACAATTGTCAGATTGGATCCCAAGGCGTCGCTTGCAGTCTTACAGCCCAAGCTCATTAGTACTCATGGCGGCAGTCTTCCTGTCAAGCCAGCAGCAGTAACGCAGGGCGCTGACTCACAGCTGGAGTTCGTTACCCCGCAAGTGCAGGCCATCGCGAAAGTAAAGAAAATTGCATCGGAGAATCTTGTTGCGGGTGAACGAGGAATGGCCGTCGTCGGCTCGAAATCGAGTACGCTTGGGATATTTCTATACGAAAAAATCAATCGCTGGCTACGAAAACAGATGGACCACGCTGCAGATGTCTCGCAGAAAAACTAGCTGCGATCCCGCTGAGATTCAAGTTGCGCAAACTCAGAAGATTCCAGTGGATCAATCGGGAATTCCGCATGCTGAATGAGTGAGGTTCCCGATTCAGTTTGCTGGTCAAATTGCCGCTACTGCGAAGCAGACCTAAGTTGAGCCATTAAACACTCTTTTGAATCAAGTCTCACCATTGCGTTCGGGGGATTTGCAAATCTACCTCCCCTCAACAAGTTCAATCATTGCCTTCGCTGCAGCATCCCCCACGAGACAGTAGCTTTCGGCCGAGTTGTACCAATGGCTCTTTTGGCGTCCGGGCTGGTGTAGTTGGAAATGCCGTGTTGGGATTGCGACGCAGTTTTCTGATTGTTTCGCGGCGGCCATCTGAGCAGGCTCAATGCTCTTGGCAAGATACCCCGCGACGCCTGTTGCGTCAGGGCCGCCCATGCCGCTTGTCGCAATGACGAAAGGAATCTTCTCATTCCCCAAGTCCTTGCGCATATCCTCGATGAAGTTGACCATGTTGGATTCGTACTCCTCAGCGAATTCGCGTCTCGTGCCGTCATTCCAACCTTGGTGCCAAAAGAAACCTGCGATTTCATAACCCTGATCGTTGTATTCTGGGAAGTGTTTTTCAAGATTCGCGAGCGCTTGTTCGACTTCCTGCAAGGTTTGGCGATACCGCATCCCGAAAAGCCTTTTGAATTCGTCCATCGTAAGATCAGAATTCTTTTTCTTTGCACGTTCGAACAGTTGGCTCATGAGTTCCTGCTGCGGTAAGCCCGAACTCGGCGGCCGAAAGGTCATCGCGATTGCTTGTCCGCCCCAGGCGCACTTGATCAAGAGAACTTGCTCATCGAAGTGTTCGCCTAAGACGTGACCGAAGGCAAGTTCCGGTCCGACACTTGTTTCGTTTGCACCCTGTCCCGGCTTTAGTCCGCCAGTCGATAGTTCGCCCTTTCCGCTGAGATGGTAGTACCAAACATCAGATCGCTCCGCCCAGTCTCCATCCTTCCCTAGATATGCAAATCTGTCTTGTTTTGCCGTGTAATCTAGATCGCCATCTTTACCCAGTGATATGCGGCCATGCCCCTGCATGTTGGATTGCCCTGCTAAAATGAAGACCTTCAGCGGTGTATTCGGCGATTCAGTTTGCGCAGAAGCCGTAAGCATAAATTCCGGAACGGAAAGGGCAATCGTGGCTGTGGCAAAGGCTGAAAGAAGAAAGTTTCGATGCATGAGTGGGAACTCTCGAAGGGGGATTTCTGCAAATCAATTCGCGGCAGTGTAACATGTGTTTTCGAATATGTGCCAATACTCTCACGAGGAAAACTGGCTGATGATATTCTGCTCTGAACTCGGTTGCAATAGTTTGTCGGAGTGTCTTATGCGACCGGCCTGTGAGGAGCGGCATTTTGAGCAGGCTGGCTCAGTGGTCTGCGAACGGACCTTCATAAGGCAACGCAAAAGAATGCCATGTCTTTCTCAATGAAGGTTTTTCCTTTTTTTGCGCCATCACTATAACATCGCCGTTGGATCTGGCGTTAATGTGGCCAAATTTGATCCCCCGGCTTCCGACTTCTCTTGCGAGTTCCGTAGAAAACACAAGTGGGAAGCGACCGTTGATGACGGGTCAGCCTCTGAGACGACATGGCACTGAGCGGTTCTGTGTTCGTAAATCAGCGCCGCCCGAAAACGCACCGCGAAAGCCGCAGGCAAGTACGGGTCGTTGTGCAACGACAGGCTGGGTTCGAT
>JBCCEO010000336.1:0-8063 GCA_039030255.1 Planctomycetota bacterium
AGTCTCCAAAGAGTGACCAGAAAAAGAAAAAGCCACTTTCCACTGAGCACAGCGAAAAGCGGCTTTGAAGCAATTGATTAGCCTGTAAATTGCGACCCAGACAAGCATCCATCAAACCATGGAGCTCACCGCACCCGTCGTCTTCGCCTCTGAGCAGCCAAACCGAGAAGCGCTAGGATTCCGAAACTCGACGGATCGGGGACGAAGAAAGCAGACGGTCGCAATGCTACTGCGAACCCAGCCCCACTGAAGGCCGGAGCAATCTGCATCGTGTCCTTAGCTGTGTTCGGCGGACATGGTTGTCTAGGCACCGACTCGGAGAACTTCGGCAAACCGCCCCACTTGGCGGTGCCCGGCGGAACCTTCGGGCATATGCCAGGTGCTAAGCCTTGCGGCGTCTCAGGCGAAGCATTCCTATCCCTGAAATCGCAATGAGTCCTAGACAGGTTGGCTCAGGAACCGCTGCCGAATGATCCGCACCGAACAAAAGACTGTAGAACCCCGAACCGCTGGTCGAAGACACTCGAAAAAAGTAGGTTCCAGCTGACGCAGCTTCAACATTGATCAGAAATGAGTCGTTGGTGCCAAATCCACCGCTGCCATACGTGTTATTCGAATAGTTGCCATTGTCGTTCGACGCCAACACGGTGGTACCATCGGGACCGATAATCTCCAGGAACGGATTCAAGCTGCTACCCCATCGACTGTTGTGGACGACCTCAGCTGAAATCAGACCGGGGTTGGACAGGGTCAGCGAAAAGGTATCTATATCGGCGCCCGAATCTAGCTGGCTAAACGCATGTCCCGCATCCTCATAGCCTGAAATTGCCCCTGCTGCCGTACCCAAAGCAGAAGCCGTCCCTGTGGTGTTTCCGACGTCTCCTCCACTAAAAAAGTCTTGTTCGAGGATCGGATTTGCAACAAGTGCGACTCCGGAGGTTCCATGAAGTGACGCAATCAGGCCGCCGGCAGTTTCTGTGATAAAGTTTGACCATTGTGATAGAGAGCGAAGCACCTCACGTCCTGATTCACCGAGTCCGGTAGATCCAGATGCAATAATATGATCATTCTGAGCACCGCCTGTTGAGTTGTAGTTGGACGGATTAATTGCCGCAGTGCCATAAGCGTGGTGATGGTGCATTCCAATTGTGTGCCCCAATTCGTGAGCTGCCGTGCCAGCAATAGCCGTACTCAGTTGGTCGATCTGCGTGGCCCGCGAAGTGGTACCGGAAAACTCGTTGATAATAAAGTCAAAGTTATCTATGAACATGTTCGCGGTTTGAGATGCCGAGGCATTGAAATAATCGAGCGGAGCACTACCAAGGGCCGAAGAACCCGTCGCCCCAAAGTCGATTCGAGTACGTGTGCCGCCCGGATCTGCCTGCGACATGGTCAGCAGATGGTTGCTGAAAATCGCGTTCATTTGTGCTTCAACGTTGTTCTGAATAGTTGTACGTTCGGCTGCAGAAAAAACCGAAACACCTGCACTAGTTGCGGCGTTGTCTAGATTGGTTTCCCATTGCGCGTCGAAGTCCAGCCAGACATTCATTTGGCCGTTCGCAAAAGGGGCAGAAACCAGCACCAGCGAGAAAGCTACTAAGAATCGAATACTCATGGGGTGCCTATGGAGCGGAAAACGTAAAGGTCCCATATTGTTTTCCAGATGTCGTCAAGTCAACAATATGGCCTGAAAAAGATGCGGGAAATACAAAATCGATGGGGCTTCCTGCGACTATTCATCGTCAGAATTTTTGGGGCAGGAACCGCCTCACCGCAATTGGAGCCGGAGGTGCCGCTGGAGCGGATGACATCCTGAGTCTGAGCGGTGACTCGCCTTAATCGAAACTCTACTATTTCTTTGTGCGGCGCACGGGGCGCGAACTACCGAGCCCAGGCAACTCGCGGCCCAATAAGCTTGCGGGCATGAATTGCCGGGCTATTGAAGGCACAACAGCTCCCGGCATTTGTGCCGGAACTTTTGGGGCGCCGCTTCGCGCGGACCTAGCCAGGAATTCCCCCAAGCTAGGAACGAGTGCGGATGGCAGTAATCAGAACTTCAGAGAGCATAACGCCCAAAGCCCACAAACCCACCAGTCCACCCTAACCTCCAGGGCGATTCAGGTGCCACATTTCTTGCTGATGCTAGCAAATAAGCGACAGTGCGCAAGGAGCACGGTGATGCTGCCCGTTGTCCTTGAAAAGGCCGCTGTCTGAACCTTGAATCTCCAAGCCAAAACCCTGCAGCTTTGGCTTGGCGAGAAGGCCCAGGCCACGTGCTGCCAATCCAAGATGGCGCCCCAAGCCCCCATTCAACGCAAAGCACCAATTCGCCCATTTCTACCACGATTTAGCAGATAGCCAACGGAATTCCGGCCACGCGCCGTTGAACAGGGGTTCTCGGCTGGCACAGCACATCTGGACTCCAACGGCAGAGCAGGGCAACAAGTCCGCATACAGAAGGCGACGGGACACAGCCCTCCATCAACAGCATCCATTCAGCAACAACTGGGGACACAGTACAGAAGGCGGGGGACACAGCCGTCCATCAACAACTCGGACACAGCCCGCGGTCACGTCACCATCAATTGGGGACATTGCACTTATTAAAGCACCAACTGGAGAACTCAGCCCCTCGGAAATCGCGAGCAGAACTCAATGCTAGAAACACACGAAGCGCATCAACAGGAGCGAAGGACCTCCGCACAAGACAAACAACACAAACCCACAAGACGACTCGAGATGTCATATCGAAACATCGCTTTGACCATTAAAAAAAAGCACATCGACCAAGAAACCCAAAGGCGACCGCATAGCAGCAAGCCATACCGACGGCTTAATCACAGAAAAAGATATCACTTAAACATCAAGAACCAATAAGAACGACCCACAACAGCCAACCAGACGCCCACACGAACGCCAGCACGCAAAACACATATGGGCAACGACAGGCACTTGAGCCAAACCGGGAGAAAACGAGAAAAAAACCGGCCAGTCGCAATGGACACTTAGTTTTCTGTCAATCGTAGGGTGCCTAAAAAGCGAGCAGTGAAGTGTTGCCTGCAGTTTAAGCAGGGGCTGCCCGGGCTTTGCGGCGGCGGGGTCAAGTGCCGTAAGTCCTTATTTTGCTAGCAGTTACGACGAATCATTTGACCCGCTCTTTAGTATTGGGCATCGATTCTGGACGACGGAGGTCCAGTCCAAGAGCAAACAAGTAAAAGAGGACGTTATGAGCTCAGACCCCACCAACCAATTTGGATCCAATCAATTCGGCGGCGGCTACCCGGTACCGAAGCCAGCAGGGTTTCAAAGTAACCGTACTCCCCCCCCGCCAGCGAATCCGCCTCAGCCCACGCCAGCACCTGCGAGTCCAGCTCCTTATACTAGCACTCCCCAGCCGGCTCCCCAAGCCACATCCACGGTAGAGGCGCCGGAGCAGACGAAGCCTGCGAAGCCACCTTCGGAAGTAAACACAAAGCTAGCGGCAGAGCTAAAGAAGTTCGATGAGGTCGCAGCAAGCGTGAGACAGAATTTGGTACCAGCTGCCGACTTCACCCAGCGCTGCCACCAAGCCTTCGATGCAGCTAACGAGCTGTTTGGCAATGCACCAACTTGGGTCTGCTTCTATCGCGAGTTGCTTGGCGGAAGCGGATTGGTTCATACCTTCTTTGCTAGCAATGCCGACTTGGGCGCCTTCCTGAGGACCGAGCAATATCACCAAATTCAGCTCATGCTGACCGCGCTTCGAAGTCGCGACATGCCAGAAAATGATCCTAACGATCCGCAGCGTATGATCACGGTGCGACTGCCAAAGAGCTTGCACGAGGCGATGTGCGAGGAGGCGGGCCGGCTGAATATCAGCGTGAATCGACTTTGCATCAGCCGAATGCTTCAACTGCTGGATCCTAAGATGATTCCAGAGACAACATCCAAGCCACGCGGCCGAAAACCAAGAACTCAGCAGAAGACGACCTAAAGGTTCCAACCTAGCTAAAATGCGTGATCTACCTTGAGCGCCAAATTAGTCCTCGAGGTTCTCAAAGTAGTCGCGGTATAACTGGGGCAAGGAATTGGGAATTCCCAAACCTGCCCCAGCATTTTCCGTATTCGGTATTCTGAAAATCTCCGGAGAGGAGGCTGCGCGGTGAAGCGACAGGTTTGCTATCCTCTCGTTCCATCAGAACTTAAACGACATCTTTCGGTCATTCCATGCAAGCTGAACAGACTTTAAGTGGCTTCAGGGCAGCTTTCAATCAGCCAAGTGGACTAGAGGTTCGTTTGAGCGGTGCTTAAGACTCTTTATCTCGAAGCAGATGTCGGGTCGGCAGAACATGACGGCTGGTACAGGTTTTGGCTGGTTCTTCCGCTAAGCTGCCTGCCTCGACCTAGACATCCTCGCCTGCGTAGAAAGCCACGCTCAGGCCGCGGCGTCAGTTTCAGGCTCTGCATCATCTGCAGAAATCCACAAATCCCAACTTTCAAGCATAGGAAGTAGGGTTCCATAGGCGGAAGGCCTTTTAAAGAGGCGCCGATCTCTTTTTGGCAACTTCGAAAGCACCGGGCAACGCCAGACGCTGCTGGACGCGGGCCGGCATTGCGGCTGAAAGCCTATTAGCCAATAGCATGCAATGACTTGCCCGATCGATTCGTTCTGCAAGGAGATTCACCGTGGTTATCGACTCGAGTTCGACATCTGATTGAATTCCTGCTCGCTTTGGCCGAGCGGTTGCAACTGCCGCCAAAGCGCTGTCCGACCATTTCCGCTGGGTTAGCGTAATCGAACGCAGCAGCCCATCCAATGGTCTCGATTTCCCCTCAGGGGTATCGCAGACCTGCCATCCGCACTTCCGTTATTTCGTGGGGAGGGCATACACGAATCCCAATTTCCCAGCATTCGCGGGCGCATTAACTATCGCGGTGGGCATCAGCTCAATTCTGGACGGGATTTGAACATTCGCTTTCCTGCTGGATGGCCGCCCCAAATGGGTTCGTCAGGCCCCGAGCCGAAGTTCAAAAAGCTGCTTACGGATTAGTAGAATAGGGCGGCGATCGGACTGCAAACCGTCGATCGCGCGAATGCTCGTGCGCAAGATACGCTGGGCCGAGCTCATTGTGGACGCCAGTGGCTCTCTTCAAAGTAACTCAATTGTTTTCTAGACCGGGAGTCACACCTCCAATCCAGCAAACAGTTAACGCCTACGCCGTTCAAAGCAGCTGTATCTATCAGATGCCCCAAAACGATGCATGACATTATTAATCGCTCTATGTCATGCCAAGTCCGCCGAAGATCTTCCGCGGGGCGATCATTGCTCCGATGGAAGGCTGTGATTTACCAGTAACCCTGATTGGCAAGAATTAAGATTATCGCCAACAGGACAGGAAAAATTCCCAGAATCTGCGTCGCTGGTTTCACCAGCCATCTATGATCTTATCAAGGGAAGCGAGCCGATATCGCCAAATTGGGGATGCTAGAACCGTCGAGGACGATCGCGATTGGACTCTGTTGCGTATGGCGTCGCGATGCATCTGGAATTGGATAATAAGATTGCGAGGAAATAGCGACGTCATCTCGTCTTATCAGAAGCTCTGTTAAACTTCGGCTTTCACGCAAGCCTATCTTCCACCTGCGGAACCCTACTTTGTATCCTTGAAAGTTGGTACTTGCGGATTGACGTAGAAGATGATTCCGAGGCCGCGGCGCTCATGCCGTTCTTCGCAGGTTAGGATGTCTAGGTCACCATCCAGGTCGAGGTCGACAGCTTCGAGCAAATCGAATTTGATTCCCTCTGGTCCGGCTATGTCTCGCATCAACCAAGTGCCGGCGTTTTCCTTCAAGTAGACGACGCCATTCTTAGGCGGCGTCGCGCTCTCACAACTCAACACCAACTCAGGTTTGCCATCGCCGTCCAGATCCGCCGAACAGGTCCCTTTTGAGTTGCCAATACGCGTTATTGGTTCGGCCGAAATCGTCTCGACCTGCCACGTGGGTCCACCATCCTTCTTTCGTTCCTGCGTCTTGATGACGTTGATTTCGTTTGGCTTGACCGCAAGAGTTATTTCCAGTTCACCATCTGTGAGCTCCCTCAGATTCATGAACATGACTTCACGACCGGAGCCTGTGATAAGATGTTTTTCCCAAAGCTGTCCGCTCTGTCCCGAACTGCGCCCAGTGCCGCCAATTCTTGCGCCTTTACCTTTCTCACGTGAGTCCCCTGTGCTTTCCTGCCTGCTCGGACTCCCTTTGTTTTCGAGCCAGTAAACGCCTGCTTCATTTCCCTTTCGAGTGTCATAGAGGATGTCTTGGTCACCGTCGCGATCGAGATCGTGCACTATGACGGACATCACCCAAGTCGCCGAACTAAGCTTTTCGATCGTCCACTGACCTTGATTCTTCGATTTGCAAAGGATTCCGATCATTCCGTTCGGGTCCTTACTAGCCACCACAATTTTCGGCGCCGAATCCTTTGTTGCAGGCTCAAGTGTTTCCGCAAACATCCACCGCGTCATCCCTTTGGATACTTGGATCGACTCTTGCTTCCATGCCTTGGCATCCAGTAACTGGGTGCGGTCCTTTGGCGATATATGCATCCACAAACACTGCTCTTTGCCTTCGCAAGAGGACAAAACGTCGAGGAAGCCGTCTCCGTTTAGGTCAACCCAATAGGCGTCTTCCACGGAAGGTGTGGCCCCCAAGTCGACATAAGGCCAGGGCTCAGATACTTTATCCTTGCCGGGGTGAAAGTAGGCGCGAGTTCGCCCGCTTTCCTCCCAGCCGGTAACGATGTCCGGCAAACCATCGCCGTTTGCATCGGCCAGTCTTGCTCCGTCTGCCCCGCGAAGCGTATCGTCGATCGTGATTCGTTTCCAAGGCTGTTGTCCGATTGCGAGTTGGGAAAGCCAAAGGCAGCTGATTAAGAAAACCGGAAGAATTTGACGCAACATCCACAACTCCTCGAACGCGGCCCAATTGAAACCCAAAGATTGCTAGTCTAACAAAGGCATCGAAGCGATGCTGTGATTCGAATAATTTCGGCAGCCAAAGGTTCTTGCCAATCGCAAGCCGCAGAAAACTTTTTGCCCCACTTTTGATTCAAGAAGTATGTCCAACTCCAATCCTCAACAAGAATTAGACAAGACTGCAAAAACAAAGAAAGGGCGACTCCGCCGAATCTCGTTTTGGACCGCAGTATTTATCCTGGTCGTACTTGCAGGATTGGCTGTGACTCGTTTCCACATTCCCTATCGAAGCCTACCAACGGCTGCAAGTTGGCAGTGGGACACTCGCCAAACCATCGACGGGTCCATCGGACGTCCGGTGATTATCGGTCACCGCGGCAGCAGTCGACCTGGCAGCAATGGAGAACTCATCGGCAATACGGCCAGCTCGATAGCACATTCTATTGCATCGCAAGTAGACTGGATTGAAATTGACATTCGAATGAGCCAAGACGGAGAACTTGTCGTCTTCCATGACGAAAGTGTAGACCTTAAAACATCGGGTAAAGGAAAAGTTGCTGACTTGACGATTGAGCAATTACATGCGATTGAAGTCTATGCAGATCCACCCGAATCGATTCTTTCGCTCGACGAAGTCTTCGAGCGTTTCAACTCGGCAGGACAAAACTGGATATTCGACGTCAAGTCCAGGGAAATTCGAAAAGGACTCGCCGGTTGGCTCACGGAAAAAATTCGTGCCGAAGAATTGACCAAGGACTCGATCATCATTTTTGGAACTTACGAGATTGCCAAAGAGTATCAAGATTCGGGTTTCGAAGTAGTCTTGATGGCCACGTGGAGCGACACTGGCAATCCTGTACGAATTCTGCTGACGCCATCACGGGCGATACATCGATGCAAAGAACTTGGCAGCAAAAGGTTGGTTATTCCAGTGATTTTCGCGAGTCCATCATTCCTGCGCCGGGCCAGGCAGGCAAATATTGAAGTTTGGGCCTACGGTAGCGACGCGCAAGCTGACCACGCCTTCTTACTCAACCACGGAGTTCGCGGACTGATCGTCGACGCAACTGGCGAAGTTGTTTCGCGTTGGAAGACCTCTCATACAGATG
>JBCCEO010000337.1:0-8053 GCA_039030255.1 Planctomycetota bacterium
CGATTCTCCCTTTGATCTATGTCAGCTTCTATTTGAGCGCGTTTATGCGGCGGAAGACTTGTCGCTGGCGCCTGCTTGGAGTCCAAGCGACCGTGATATTGCTCAGGCAAACGTTACCAAATTGGCAGAGCGAGCTCGAGTTGACAATTACGGAGAATTGCATCAGTGGAGTGTCGAGAACCGATCGCAGTTTTGGCAGCTAGTCGTCGATAGTCTTGGAATTCAATTCCAGCAGCCGTTCGAATCTGCGTTCTCGCCTGACTCTGATGTCAAACAACCAGATTGGTTTCAGGGTAGCAAACTGAATATTACGGAAAGTTGTTTTCAGGCGGACCCAGCTCACGTAGCCATTACTGAGTTCAAGGAAACCGGTGAACGCCGAGACGTTTCCTACCGCGAACTTGAGTGTTTGGTTAACCGTGTTGCAAATGGTCTTGTTGAAGCCGGTTTCAAACAGGGCGATCGTATTGGAATGTTGATGCCTATGACGATCGAGTGCGTCGGAGCCTATCTTGGTGCTATTCGCGCGGGAATGGTTCCGGTATCCATTGCCGAGAGTTTCTCTGCTTCCGAGATAGCGACCAGGATGACGATCGCGGAGGCGACAGGAATATTCCTTGTGGATTCAATCTTGCGAGGCGGAAAAAAGCTTCCCTGTCTTCAAAAATTTTTGGATTCTGGCTTAAACGCAAGAATAATCTTAATTGGTTTTGAAGGTCAAGAATCGTACGGCGAGCAAGTCTTACTCTGGAATGATTTTCTATCGGATCAAGATGCATTTGATGCAGTTACAACTGGTCCAGAAGCGGAAACAAACATTCTGTTTTCGTCGGGTACAACCGGCGAGCCCAAAGCGATTCCTTGGACTCAGTTGACGCCCATCAAGTGCGCCATGGATGGTCATTTTCACCAGAACATTCATTCCCAAAGCATCGTAGCTTGGCCCACCAGCATTGGTTGGATGATGGGACCCTGGTTGGTTTATGCAAGCTTGATCAACCGCGCAACGATGGCACTTTACGATGGAGCACCGACTGGGCAAGCATTTTGTCAGTTTATTCAAGATGCACGCGTGACCATGCTAGGTGTTATTCCTAGTTTGGTAAGGCTTTGGCGTGCTCAGGGTTGCATCGAAGGAATGGACTGGAGCGCGATTGAAAGTTTCAGTTCGACTGGCGAGTGCTCCAATCCTGAGGATATGCACTACCTGATCTCGCGAGCTGGCTACAAGCCTATGATTGAGTACTGTGGAGGCACAGAAATCGGTGGCGGCTATATCTCTGCGACCGTTGTTCAAGATTGCGTGCCAGGATGTTTCACAACCCCCGCACTCGGTATAGATATGCTCCTATTGCAGGACGAAAAGCCAAGCGATCAAGGTGAAGTCTTTCTGGTTCCGCCATCAGTTGGATTGTCTAATCGACTGCTCAATCGTGATCACGATGAGGCGTACTATGGCGGCACGCCCGTGTTCGCAGACTACTCCAGTTTGCGGCGTCACGGGGATGAACTAATTGTTTTGCCTGGCGGGTTTTACAGAGCATGTGGCCGGACGGATGATGCCATGAATCTTGGCGGTATCAAGGTCAGCGCGATAGTAATTGAGCAGTGTCTGACGAAACATCCTAGCGTTCGTGAATGCGCTGCGGTTGCCATTGCCGATGCAAAGGCTGGGCCCTCCAATCTGGTGGTTTTCGTGGTGCCCACCTCGAATGACGTAGAAGCAGACTCGCTAAGATCGATCTTGCAAAAGAAGATTAGTGGTGAGGTGAATCCGCTCTATCGGATACAGCGCATTGAACTGATCAGTTCCATTCCTCGGACGGCCTCGAATAAGGTCCTTAGGCGCGAACTACGTAATCGCCTGAGATAGCCGACGCCGCTCGCAATGCTATTCTGGTTCGACAATATCATCTTTGGCAGCTGTGCCCTGGCTAAAGGTTTTGTCATCAAATCCCACTAATTTGCTTGGAATTCTCAACAAGTGAGTTTTTCCGAGGTCTTAAATCTAATCCTTGGGGTTGGATATTCTCGCTGCTTAGAAATATCTTTTCGGCAAAGCAAGAGATTGGCGACGTGTCAGTCCTAGGATTTCATGAGGGGTGAGGGTTCATTCGATGAAGAAAGTTTGCATGTACTTGGCGGTCATGATGATCGCCAGCGCGGCGGGAGGTAGCTTGATGGCTCAGCCCGGCGGACGTCGCGGAGGTCCAGGTGGGCCGCGCGGTGAAGGTGAAGAACGACCGGAAGGTCGCGGTCCGGGCGGACGGTCGGAACGTGGCCAACGTGGAAGTGAAGGTGATGCAGAGGGGCCGCGGAGTCGCACAGGGCGAGGTGGGCCTGGGAGTGAAGCATCAGGACGTAGTCGCCCAGAAAGTGGCGGTCAAAACCGCGCACCTGGAACAAGTCGTGGCGGTCCCAGCAACTTTGGCTCATCTCGCTCAAGTGGTGAGGGACGAAGAGGCGCCGATAGTGGCCCACGTACCGGAAACCCTCCTTGGGCTCGACGTTCAGAGCAAGACAATGATGGACCGAGTGCAAGCATGCGATCGCGAGAATCGCGGGGCGGCCCGACGGCATCTGGTAGTCGACGCCCAGGTGGTGCTAAAAGCGCTCCAAGCCGTGGTCGTGGCCCGAGTCGTTCTGGAATGTCTGGGCGCAGCGCATCGAGCAAATCTGGCTCAGGTAGGTCAGCAAAGTCGCGCTCCGCCGGACCTAGCCGATCTGGGATGTCAGGGCGTGGACCGCAAGGGTTTTCGCGTGGCTTTGGTGCAATGCAAGGAAAATCACCTTGGGCTGGCTCCGGATGGTCTGGCATGCGGTTCAGTGGACGTGGTCCCAACAGCTTCTCTGGCTCCGGCATAGGTGGCTGGGGGTGGGGACCAAGTAGCAGTCGTTCAAGTTTTGGCGGCAGGTCCAATCCTGGTCGCGGCGGCATGAATCGTAGCTTTGGGAGCCGAAGTTTCGGTGGCCCCGGTAGAGGATTCAAACCAGGTGCCGGTGCTATGAGCAAGAAGTCCAGTGGAAAGGGTAGAAAGTCTGGCATGGGCAGCAAGCCCGGTGCGAGGGATGGAAAACCGGGGGCTTCCATGCGAGGAAAGGGCGGAGTTGGCTCAGGTCCCGGAAGCCGTGGGCCCGGTGGTTCAAAGCGTCCGGTTGGTTCACGTGGCCCTGGAGGCTTCCGCCAAGCCGATTCGACAATCAATACTTTGAGCTTGGATTTAGTGCGAATCGCCTAAGCCCAGAATCAAAGAATAAAAATTAAAAACGCTGACAGTCCTATTGGCTGATCAGCGTTTTTTTTCGTGGCTCAGACTAACTCAAGTAGATCGAGTAGCTGCGTGACTTCGAAGTCGGGCTTAATCTCAGGATCACAAGCGGCGTGGCTAGGATTGAACCAGCATGTAGCGATTCCCGATCCGATTCCGCCAACTATATCAGATCTCAAGTTGTCGCCGATCATCAAGACTTGTGATTTATCCGGGCAATCAAAAGCTTGAAGAGCCACCGAGAAGATTTTGGGATCGGGCTTTGCGACTCCTAATTCATCCGAGATGACAAAGGTTTTGAAATATCTAGCAATTGCTGAATTTCGAAATCGCGGACGCTGAATCTCGGACAGCCCGTTTGTGAGTAGCAGCATCTGATGGCCGCGTCGCTGCAGTTCATCTAAAAGCTTTTCTGCATCCGGCAGTAGCATCGTGCACTTGGCCAATTCTTCTACGTATCGCTGACTTAGGTCGGCGGGAGAGACTGCAATTCCAGCGAGCTGCACGAAGTCTTGGAATCGCTTCTGTTTTACCTCGGCAACAGAGAGCGATCCTGCCTCATATGCTTTCCAGACGTGCTTATTAGCCTTTTGATATGCGGCAAGCCAGCTGTGTTGGAATCCATCGCTGTGCAATGAGATCACCGCCCGTTTGAGCGAGGCCTCCTCTGCTGCGTCGAAATCAAACAGCGTGTGATCAGCGTCGAAGAATAGGAATGGATATCGCACAAAGATGTTTCGAAAGGAGAAAAGAGAATGCCTGCTAAGTTGAGACTATCTTGTGAACGAACGAGTGGGAAGGACTAGCTCGGCCCAAGATCGTCAAGATTTGCTCTATTATATCCTCCTCCATTCCGTCGTCAGTTTCATTCCACAGGGCTTTGCTCGCTCAACAATCGAAGCATCATGAACGAAAGCGAAGATTCGGTAACCCAATGGATCCACTCTCTGCAGGAAGGTAGCCATGATGCGGCGCAAAAAGTTTGGGATCGGTATTTTGAGGCACTTACGCGATATGCACGCAATCGGCTAGGAGTTCGGCGGAGGGAAGCCGACGAGGAAGACGCAGTAATTACTGCAATGCAAAGTTTTTTTGCACGAATTCAGGATGGCAAATTCTCTGCTCTCCACGATCGAGAAGATCTTTGGAAATTGCTGGTCGTAATTACGGCGCGCAAAGTTAGCGCTCAGAAACGTCGCGCAATGGCGCAAAAACGCGGCGGTCGCGTTTTGCGTGGCGAGTCTGTTTTTGTTGGCGGGAAAGCAAGTGATCTTGCTGCTTTGGTTGCAGACCTCCCCGCTGACCAACTGCTGTTTGAGATTAAAGAATACTTCAAGGTACTCGTAGAGTCTTTAGATCCCGCCTTGCGAAAAATTGCGGAATTTCGACTTTCTGGACTTTCATCTGTCGCAATTGCGGAAGAATTGCAATGTTCAAAGAGAAGCGTAGAACGCAAGCTCGAGAGAATTCGGGCCAGGTGGGATTCGAAATTTGATTAGGAAAACTTGATGACGAGCGATGAACATTTATCGCAAATCGATCGCATCTGCGATGACTATGAAGCAGCTTTGAAAGCCAATCAGAATCCGTCAATAGCCTCCTTTCTTGATCGCGCTAAGCCTGAGATTTGTTCGCAACTGGTCACAGAACTAGTTCTGGCCGACTTGGAATTCCGAGAATCTGTATACAAATCGAGGGTGCCGGATGTTGCGGACTATTTGAAGACTTTAGGGGCGTGGGCCGAAGAGGTGCGGGCGGCATTCGTAATCTGGAATGGAGAACGAAGAGTCGATTCTGACCACGTGGGGAGTGCAGGCGATGGTGCATCTAAATGGGCACACGAGCAAACAAAGGGACTTTCTGCGATGGACGCAAGTGCCGGTGGATTAGAGATATCCAGTGAGTCTCCTGAGTTCATCGGACCCTATCGAATCCATAAGCAGCTCGGCCAAGGCGGAATGGGCACGGTTTGGTTGGCCGAACAAACAGATCCTGTAAAACGCATGGTGGCGATAAAGGTCGTAAAGGCAGGTCTGGACTCCGAGCATGTACTTGCTCGATTTGATGCGGAACGTCAAGCCCTAGCGATGATGGATCATCCGAATATTGCAAAGGTGCTGGACGCCGGGACGAGCAATAACGCTCCATATTTTGTGATGGAACTGGTCGATGGTATTCCAATTACTGAGTTTTGCGATAAAGAACATTTAAATGCTCTCGAGAGGATTGAAGTATTTATCGACGTCTGCGCGGCAGTTCAGCATGCGCATCACAAGGGCGTGATTCATCGGGATATCAAGCCTAGCAATATCATTGTGAGCAAGGTCGAATCGCAAATTGTTGTAAAGGTCATTGATTTCGGTTTGGCAAAGGCTTTTGAAAGACCGCTGACAGAGCAATCTATTCATACCTTGGTTGGGCAATTACTGGGGACTCCTGCGTATATGAGTCCCGAGCAAGCAGAGTATCAAGGGCAGGATATCGATACTAGATCAGACGTCTATTCCTTGGGCGTTCTTATCTACGAATTGCTAACGGGGGTGACGCCAATCGGCGTTGAGACATTGAAAGAGCGAGGGCTAGCCGCGTTTCAAGAGCTAGTAAGGACTTTTGATACCCCGGCTATGAGTCGGCGTGTTGATTCCCTTGGCAACGAATGTGACCAGCATGCGAGGCGACGAAGCACGGACCGCAATCAATTGAAACGTTTGTTACGAGGTGATCTTGATATCATCGTCTTGAAATCGCTTTCGAAAGAGCGCGAACGCCGGTATGAAACACCTGATGCTTTTGCTTCCGATTTGCGTCGCTTTTTGAACTGCGAACCAATCGCCGCCAGACCTCCCACGCCCGCGTATCGAATCCGAAAATCCTATGAGCGCAACAAGACTCGTTTTTGGGCGGCGACAATGCTGCTGCTTACTTTAGCGGGTGGTTTCTTGGGGACAACAATCGGCCTAGTTCGGGCAAGAATCGCTGAGGGAGATGCATTACTTGCAAAGGACGATGCCGATCGTAGACGTGACCAAGCCATGGAGGCCCTGGACGTCATGAGCTCAGCGGTGGTAGATGACTGGCTGAAGCAGCAAGCCACACTTACCGCGGATCAAGAAGAGTTCTTGAATAAGATTCTCGAACTGCACGAAAAGTTTCTTCAAACTGAACCGGAGGATGACGCTGCACTAAGTCTGGCGGCAAGAACCTACGAGCGGCTTGGCGAAATCCGCCGATCTCTGGGGCGCTCGCAAGAGGCAGAGGCGGACTACTTAGAGGCTCAGCGACTTTATCTGAAGATGTCATCGGAGGTTAGGCAAACTCAGGCTATTTGGGGTGCCCTCCTTTCTTTGCAACTGGATTTAGCTTCGCTAATGAGGAAGATGGGACGTTGGGAGGAGACGCAATCCTATTTGGATGTTGCCCGCGAAATGAAAGAGCTTGAGCATGGAGCCCACGAATCTATTGAGGCTCGCAGACTTGAAGCAGGACTCAGCTACCTTGATGCTGAAATAGCAGTCGCAAAACAAGATTATTCTGCGGCGCTGGAGAGCTATGGTGAAGCTGTAAAAGTCATGCGGGATGTCGTGCAGGAAGATGCTGCCAACAAGTTCGATCGCTTCGCGCTCGCGCGAGACCTGCAGGCTTACGCGTTTGAGCAGAGGTTTGAATCCGGGCGGGGGGTAAAGCAAAGGAAACTACAGGCTCTCTCAACTTACAGCGAATCAATTGAAATCTTGGAAGAACTGGTCAATGAATCGCCTGGGACAGCTTCCTTTAGGAAACTACTTGCGGTCGCGCTCAATGACAAAGGCATTGTCTACAAGGCGGATCATGAATACGAGTTAGCGGAACCCTATTACGTACGTGCTTTGGACATTCGCAGGTCCCTGGTTCTCGCTTACCCGGGCGATCAAACCAGCGGAAATCTTTATGGCGGTAGTTTGCTAAATTTGGGCAACCTTTATCGAATTATGGGTAGCATAGAACGCTCCATCGAGTTGTACAAAGCTGGAATTGATAACAACAAAATGCTAGTCGAGGCTGACGCTAATTTCCTGCGGGGACGCGGCTTTTTGCGGAACATGCATGAAGGAATCGCCGAGTCTTATCTTTGCCAAGGTAGATTTGCTAAAGCGCTTGAGCATCTGGATGAAGCGATATTTCATAATGGCCCACAGTTCCGGCACAACGATCCCCAATTCGATGCGAGGCTGCCGGCTCGACGCTTGTTCGTATTGGCAAGACTTGGGCAATTCCAAAAGGCAGTCGACGAAATCGAAAAGTTGGTGGAACAAGGTGTTCAGGATTCACGGATGGGAGATTTGTTTTACGAAGCCGCACTCGTTTATGTTGCCGCTGCGGAATCCGCAGCTGTCGACGCGAAGCAAAAGCAACAATGGTTGGACCGCTCGGTCCAACTACTTGGTAGTTCCCGAAGCGAAGGATTCGGTCATCACGGTCCCAAAAATGTGTTTTGGAATGAAGACCCCGAGTTTGAAGTCCTGTACAATCGCGAGGAATATCAGGCACTGATCGACGCCGATCGAGAGAATATTGAATCGAGAAAAGACAAACAGTGACGAAAGGCGGGCAAGAAGCACGGCATTTGTGTCCCAAGGCGCCTAACCGAAAATGAAGCAGATAAGAAAACACAGTCGTTTTTTCTTCGCATCAGCAGTGTCCTAATTACGCGACACCCGAGCGATTTTTGGAAAAGGAACTGCTAGACTTTGGAAATTCTAAACCTCACCTTGCTGAAAACTTTATTACAGTCATGAATACGAAAA
>JBCCEO010000338.1:0-8052 GCA_039030255.1 Planctomycetota bacterium
TCGTAATAACCTGGCCTGTTGCCCCATCTTTGCAACGGCTGCTGGAAGACTCTTAGTTGCACCAGATTAACAAATACTGACATCAACTTAATTGTCGCCGAAAGCACAAGGATAGGCTTGCAATTCACCAGAGAGAGCCTCGGAATCGTTTTTCAAATGACGGCGAACATCAAGTTAAAATACGTAAAGCAGGAAGAACAGATAAGAGGTTGGTCGCCGGCGGACTCCCCTGTTTTGTGATCAAGCGGCAATTCTGTTCCATTCGCGATTTTGTTGATTCTTCAAACAATGGACAGACAACTGGCGTTAAACCTTGCGCCAATTCGCTCATTTAAACGCGCGGCCGCGCAAATCAGCCCCGCAGAGGGGGATTGTCTTTGCCGCTTGGACCACTATGCTTTCGGTTTTCCCGAACTACCCAGACGTGGGATCCATCGCACTTTGTGCAAATTTTGATTGCGGCGGATGGCCAGGTCGTGACTCATCTACTCGATAGAGGGGAAAACCACGTCGCGGAACGACGGGACTTTTTGACGCAACAAGATGTTTACGAAGGAGCTTTAATATGTCATTAAGTTGGTTGGGATCACGTCGCGCAGCAGTGATGGCTTTGGCCATCCTCGTGGCGGGAACGGCACTGCTGGAAACCAGTGAAGCTGGTCGGCGGAAGAGTCGTTCCAAAGGAAGCAGCGGGAGCAGCGGGTCCTGGGGAAGCCACGGATCCTCTGGTTCAAGCGGTTCCTCTGGTTCAAGTGGATCCAGTGGGTCCAGCGGTTCAAGTGGCTCGAGTGGATCAAGCGGCTCCAGTGGGTCGAGCGGATCTTCTGGATCGAGCGGCTCTTGGGGCAGCCATGGAAGTAGCGGCTCGTCTGGGAGCAGCGGTTCATCTGGCTCCAGCGGTTCCAGTGGCCACGTCGTCTACTGCAAGCCAGTAGTATGCTGCCCAACGACCGTCGTCTATCACCCGCCCGTAGTTACTAAGACCGTTGTGAAGCCAGTCGAGACCAAGCCTGCGCAATCCCGTATTTGCATCAACGGAAAATGCTACATCACGTCGACAACAACAACGACCAAACCAACCGCGTTGTTGCAACTTGATGTACCACAAGATGCCACGGTGAAACTCATGGGGCAACCGATGAAGTTGGCCGGCACACAACGAACCTGGAACGTACCACTGAGCAGTTCCAGCAAGGCCTACACTTATGAAATCACTGTCGAAGTGGATGGACAAGTCGTTGAGCAAAAGGTTTCGCTGAATGCAGGCAAGGCCACCAAATATCGCTTTGCGATTTCGGAAGGTAAGCTTGTTGCAACCGATCTGCAGAAGCCTGCCGCACCGAAGGGACTTTTTGCAAAGCTTGAATTGCGGATTCCAGCGGAAGCTGTTGTCCTGCTGAATGGCAAGAAGATGACGACCAAGGGCACAACACGCGCTTGGACAATCCCAGTCGCAAAAGCTGACCTGGATTACGCCTATCCGATCGAAGTCATCGCTGGCGATCAATCGATCTCAAAGCGACTTCGCGTGCGAAGTGGAGAAACCACTAAGCTCGAGATTGGCAGCCAAGACGGCAAGCTCGTTTTCGTCGAGCCCAAGCTCGATAGCAAGCTTGTCGCTGCACTGCAGTAACTTTCTGAAGTTCACGTTTTAGATTGAACACAGTGAGTTAGCCCCAACTCGTTGAGTGTTGCTGCACTCTCTGAGAAATTGGCGGCGAGGTTTCTTGCCTCGCTGCCATTTTGTTCCCACGCTCATGGAGCGTCACTCTTTGGTTCTCCTCAACGATCGGAATCATGCCGACACGCTATCAACTTATCCGCTATTGCAAGATCTTTGGAAGCCTTCTGATCGTACTGCATGTCATTGCCATTGCAGCAGCGCCAGCATCTGTGCCACCCGCAACGCCTTTGACCCAACGGATACACTCAATTTTCCGGCCCTATCTGCAGTTCGGATTCCTCAACCACGGATATCATTTCTTTGCACCCGACCCAGGCTCAAGTTCTTTGTTGGAATATACGGTCGTCGATGAGAAGGGGCAGCAGAAATGGGGACGATTGCCAGACCGCGATGTGCATTGGCCACGCCTCCTCTACCATCGACACTTTATGCTGACCGAGTTTTACGGCTCGATTCCGCCCCATCAAAAAGATCTTCGTACCGCCGTGGCGGCCTCCTACGCCCACCAAATCCTGCGCGAAGAAGGCGGAGTTTCCGTCGAGCTCTCCTTGGTCACGCATCAATTGTCGAGCCGCCAAGAAATCTTGAGCGGGCAACTACCGACTGATCCAAAAAAATACGACATTGAACGCATAGGGCGATTTGAACTGAAGGAAGAATCCCAGCCCTAGTGCAAGTACCTGATCAATTTCAACTGCTTCAACGAGATAGACAACTGCTGAAATAATGGATGGAATTAGCAAACTAGTTAGGAAGTTTCTTACAAGCTGGGATGACTTCTGGTTTCGCCCCGCCGACCCTTTTTCTCTCTGCATCATGCGAGTCCTCACCGGCGGTATGCTTTTTTATTCACTGCTGGTTTGGGGAATCAAGCTTGAGTCCTTCCTCGGACAATCTGGCTTCAACAATGCAGGTATAGTTCCTTCACTCCAAGGAGAAAGTGCCTCATTTTCCTTTTGGTGGTACGTGCCTGACGAGTGGCTTTGGCCCGTACATATTGCTTGTCTTTCTGTCGCATTCAGTTTCTTCATTGGATTTGCGACTCGCTACACCGGCGTTTTATCCTGGTTGATTGCCATCTCTTATGCCAATAGAACGATGCTTGCCAACTACGGTCTCGATCAGATCTTGTGCCTCGGCATGATGTATTTGATGCTAGCTCCCTGCGGGAGGCAGTTGTCTCTCGATTGCCTGATACGGCGTTGGTGGAGGGCAGATCACTCCAACAAACGAAGTATTATGGCCAATGTAGCCACGAGACTGATGCAGGTTCATCTTTGCGTAATATACTTATTCGCCGGGCTATCAAAATTACAAGGCTCGACGTGGTGGAACGGAGACGCAATCTGGAATGTGTTAGTGAATTACGAATACCAGTCGGTGGATCTGACCTTCCTGGCTGGCTGGCGTTCATTCACTGATGTGGTAGCCCCCGGAACCGTGCTTTGGGAGATCTCTTTCTGTGCGCTCGTCTGGAACCGCTACTTTCGGCCAGTCGTACTTTCAATCGGCCTTGCAATGCACTTGGGCATTGGTGCTTTCCTCGGCATGTGGACCTTCGGATTGATGATGTCGTTCTGCTACCTTGGTTTTGTACCAGCGCGACTAATTCGAAGCGGCATCAATCGTTTGTACGTTTCAACCCGTAGACCTGACTGGAATATCAAGCATTTGTCGCAATTCGGTGAATTGGAGCCAGAGTTTTCTATCGAAGAAGATGAGGCACGATCCGAGGAAATGAGCGACCTAGTACCTCTTGCTGCTTCAAACCACGAGAATGGCGAACCACTCATCCTAGTTTTGGGAAGCTCTCCAAAAGTTGCCGCTGGGCTCGTCAGCTACTTCAAGAAATACAGTGCAAACACTTGTTTTATCGACAACGTCCAAGTTGCCGTGCCGCTTGTTCAGGCAACCGAAGCTGTTTTCCTCGTTTTCGCAGCCGCTCCTAACAGCCTCGCTAAACTGCGTGCACAAATTGGATTGGTCCTTCAAGAATCGCCGCAATGTAAATTTGTGGTCAGTACGTCACAGGTCGGCGATTTACCGAACAGTGAGTTTATTCCTCAGACAAGTACTCTACGTGAAATCCGCAAAGCTATCGAACTCCAACTAGGCAGCGAACTTAGCGTACGCAAAGAGATCCCGATCTCGCAAGAGGCCCAAACTAAACGCAATTCGGCACGGGCTCAATCCATTTCTCAGCAACTTACAACCAACTAGAACGATCCTCATGACAACTTCGAAAGCACGTGACCGTCGCACTTCCCGCAAGAATCCAAAGAATGCAAACGGCGCGGAACAACCGCGATCATTGCTGGTGCCTGTGGGCGTGACCATCGCACTGCTAGCCGGTTTTACATTTTGGTTTGCCGGTGGCGGCGACGGCGGAAATCAGGAGACAGATGATGTCCTCAAGAATGCCGCAGCACTGAATGACTTGGGAAGGTTCAGCGAGGCAGCTAGCTTGCTTCAAAAACCGGATCTAGAATCGAATGCTCGGGCTCAATACTTGACTGGCATCGCTTTGGAGAACACAGGACGGCTTGATGAGGCCGTGCAAGCCTATTCCAAGTGCCTTGAGATGGAGCCGAACAATTCTGACGCGCTCAACAATCGAGCGGTCGTGCTCGGGAAACTCGGTAAGTACGACGAGGCCATTCAGGACTTTGAAAAAACAGTTGAGCTCAATGAATCGGATAGCTTGGCCTGGGCCAATCTTGGGCTGGCCCTGCACTCAGTGGAGAAATATGAAGCAGCAATTGAAAAGTACAACAAGGCTGAGGAGTTGACTACCGATTCTGAGATTCCCTTCCAGCGCGGAAACACACATTTGGCTCTCGGGAATCTCCAATCCGCACTTGCTGATTTTGACAAAGCAGTTGCAGCTGATGTGGAATTCGCGCTGGCGCATTACAAACGTGCCGTTGTTCTGATCGCTCGCGAACAATTTCTTGAGGCTGCCCAAGCTCTAGCCAACGCAAAGCAATTTGATGTCGAGATGGAACTTAGAGCACTGATCGTTGAAATGGAGCAGGCTGTCGAATCTGGTTTTGATGCGGCACCAGGGAATATCGGCCAGCTGCAACAGTGGCTGGTGCAAGCCGGTTGGGAAATTACCGAGAGCGACCAGCCAGAATTTGCCTTTTACGCCTCGCGTCTACCTGTAGCCGGCGCCGAGAAATCAGAGGACGAGTCCATAATTCCCGCCGATTTCAATAGCTTCTACGGACTTATACTGCAAAACAAGAGCTCGGGGCTGATCTGCCCAAGCAATGTCGTTGATGCGATTACCGCACAGCCGGACCTGCCGGTGTCACTATTTGTTTTCGATGCAAGCACAAGTACGGAGGAGGAAGGACGTGGCAAAGATAGTCCACCAGTTGGCTACAATCGCATCGAATTCAATTGGAAACCTTCGCGCGATCAATTCAAACCAACCAGCTACGCTATTAACCTCCCTTCGCCCACCGCATCGCCCGATAAAGTCTCAAGGCGTTAGAGGAACGTAGAAAGTACAACAGTTGTCCCCAACTGCTTTCCTGAAAGTAGAGCAGATGTCCGCAGCTGCTTTCCCGGTTCCCTCAACTTCTTCCTCTGCCCAACAGACCGTCAGGCAGAATTTAGTGGTACAAGTCTTCTAAAATCTGATCAATCTACCGGTTGGCTAGTAGCTTCAAAGTACAGCAGCAAAGCATCCGGATCGAGCCAAACACTTGCGTATTTGAACTTGGGATTCTTTTCAAAGGATGCGTTGAATTCTTCGCTTACCAGCAGTTTTTCAGACAGAATGACCCGAGTCGGAATCAACACTTCTCCTTCATCCACCTCTTGCCAAGCATACTCGCGCATAATGAAGTTCAGGGCGGACTCAGTGAGAATGCAAGAGATTTCAATCGAGGCAATTTGACCGTGTTCTTCGTCGCGTTTCGCCGCTCGTGAATGCAGCTCCAAGTCCTTCATGGCTAGCTCGCGGAGATTTGGCAAATCGAATCGTAGAACGGATGCGTTTTTAAAAGATTTTGGGCGGGAACGCCATGCTTGAATTTCTAATGCGATAGACCCGGTAGCAACGACTATCATCGAAAAGCAAAAGAAGATCGTTCGTAGTGAAATTACTGAACTACTAGAAGTCGCGTCTTCTTCGTCTTGGGTGTCAGCCTTTGGTTCTTGGCGCCAGAGTTGGCAGATAGGCAGTCCAATGATAAGCCCAATGCAAAGGACTGGTTGAAAGATCCACACACTGACCATCATGCCTCGCAACGGCAGAAGCAAAAACGTATTCCACCAACCAAGCACGCTCCACGGAAAGCCATACTGGTGGATAGTCACTGCGACGAAAAGAAGATACACAATTGAGTTTGCGGCAAAGATCGAACTCGCCGCGTGAACCTTTAGGCTCCTTCGCGAAGTTACAAAGCTTGTAAGAACAGTGCAAATAAGTGCTAAAGTTGCAATCTTTATAAAGATCATTGGCTCATTTGCTCGGAGTGGAAACAGAATGATAACTTTGCCTTTCCCGACTGTAGAGGCCTTGCCACTAAGCCTACACACGACCAGCACTCAGACTCTCCCTCTGGCAAGAACCAACCGAGAAGAACTGGCTCTCTTTGGAGAGAAACGCAGATGCTAATACATGCACGAGATTCGGCGAGCAAAGGCCATGAGAAATGTCCTTGTCTCAACGACAATAATCAACAATTCCTTGTTCAAGGACGTTTGCTATTGAAAGTATGCAAACAGATAACGATATAGCCAGCGTTGCGATTGAAGATTTAACCATGCTCCTGCAAATCTGCGATAAGACTTGGCAAGGAACTTCAACGAATGCTTGTCTGCAAAGGGAGTAGGGAATCTTTGACAAATCGGCAACAAACCACTCCCGACGGGGAATTTCTTAGGATTCCATCGCGTCTATTGTTGGACCTGTTCAAATATTGTCAGCATCTGATTCTATTTTGACTCTACAACGGATGTCGCAAAAAGTTCTCGTACTTGGCTGACGGGCATCTGCCAACGGCCTGGCATTCTTATGCGACAGAGCGCGAAGTGCCGCAGTTGCCGAAACCCATGCAATTCATCAGACAGCTTGATTTGGCGCCATGAAAGATCAGCTCATTTTGGTCCCTAGCATGGAGCGTCGGTATTACGGTAACTTGTCTTGTCGCGTCATCCACTGTCACGTAAATGTCTCAGCCAATCATTGTTGGCCACGTGGGATTCCAAAATGAAGCCGTAATGCGTATTAAGAAGGACTCTAGATGCCTGTATTCTCCTCATTGCACGTCAGGGTCTTCCGCCTTCCAATCCCCTTCAAAAACGATTTTGGCTTGCGCTCTTATCAGCAATTCAGATTCGTGGACCAACTCGACTTCCATTGAACCGGTTCTGGCGGACGACTGAAACGAATGCATCTTCGTTTTGCCTAGACGATCCGACCAATACTTTGCGAGAAACGTATGGGTGCCGCCGGTCACAGGATCTTCCTCCCCGCCGCTCCAAGGCCAAAAGAATCTTGAGTGAAAATCGTATGTGTCGTCGTTTGAAATAGCTGTAACCAGCACACCATGGATACCAGAATGTGATTCCAACATCGCTCGAAAATCCGGATCAAGGGCTGCTAGGGCCGCCGAGTTCTCAATCTCAACCAGAATGATGTTCGTTTCTTCGTTAAAAGCGCAGTTTACCGGCTCGGTAATGCCAACTGCCTTTAGCAGGTCGATAGGTACTTCGGTTGGCTGTACTTCATAAACGGGAAACTGCATCGCAATGCGGCCATCGTTTTCGTTGCGAATCTGTAGCTCGACTCCACAACCAGTGGTGAACAGTATCTCCGCAAGAGAGTGATTCCTATGAAAAAGAACTTTACCGGCGGCCAGAGTTGCGTGGCCGCAAAGTGGGATCTCCATCTTCGGCGAGAAGTATCGAATCGAGTGAACTGCTTGACTTGTGCCTTCCACAACGAAGGCTGTCTCAGAAAAACCAAGTTCACTAGCGATTGATTGCATCAGACCGGCCGAAATCTGTGAATTTGCAAGACAGACTCCAGCTGGATTTCCTTTGAATGGTATATCCGTGAACGAATCAACAATAAAAGTTTTCATTTGACGACTCTTGATTAGACAGAGTTAAATCTAGCATTGCGAGGTTCAGCTTCTTCAATTTGCAAAGCTCGCACCCGACATCGCTCGTTCGTTTGCGGTGCAGTGCTGTTTGAACTCCGGCCCTTGATGGAGCAAATTGGATCGTGGCGTAGTCTGGGTTTCTCCGTGTAATAAAACTCGTAACAAATATTTTTTACCTACTTACTTGCAGTATTGTTAAGCGCCTTGCCCCCCTTCCTCCCATTAAAGGTTGTGTGATCGATAACA
>JBCCEO010000339.1:0-8051 GCA_039030255.1 Planctomycetota bacterium
CGATTCGTTACGGTGGCCAACATGTGAAACGAAAAGCGAAGCCGGAACACCGCGAAGTCTACTACGGTTGTGTTGCTCAGCTTGATGCGGCAATTGGTGACCTTGTAAAGATCTTGAAAGAGCGTGGTCTCTACGAAAACACGTTCATATATTTCAGTAGTGACAACGGCCCAGAACATCGCAACGCCTATTCTTGGGGCACGCCCGGCGACTACCGTGGGGCGAAAGGGCATATGCACGAAGGCGGTATACGCGTTCCGGGCTTCGCCGTCTGGCCAGGCAACATCCAAGCGGGCCAGCGTTCTGAAACTCCGATTCATGCCTGGGATATATTCCCTACGTTTGCAGAGCTCGCTGGCGCAAGTGTTCCACTGAAGTGCGATGGAATAAGCATTCTTCCTGTGACCCGCGGTGAAACCATCGCACGAAAGACGCCTCTGTATTGGTCATGGTACAACGCTCGCGGTGGAACGAACTATGTCATTCGCGACGGCGATTGGAAGCTGCTGGCGATTGCTGCACCAAAGCCCAAGCTGCGCAAGGTTGTCGAACATATTAAGAAGTGTGAGTTCTCAGGCTTCGAACTCTACAACCTACGTACTGACCCAAACGAGTCACGCAACCTGGCGAGCGATGAACCTGACGTTCTCGCGATGATGAAAGACAAGTTTCTCAAGCTTCATCACGAGATCGTCGCCGACGGACCCATGCTCCGCATGAACAGCGATAACAAGCCGTTAGGTAATTAGAATACGCCAAGAATTCAGGTGCGTAATTATGTTTTTATCTTATTCCTCTCCTTTCTCGAAAACGGTATTCGTGTAGACGAGATAGTTTCATTCTCGTTTTCCTTGGTCCGGGGTGAGGAAAGTGCTCCGCGTCTGTGCTGATTAGCCAAGCTCCTCCATCACATCGAATGGCTAGAACGAAATGACGAACCCAATCTCATCAATTGCTAACACCAGTTGTGCGCCTCGAAAAGTGTTCACGCTGACGATTGTCCCTCCATTTCCTCACTTATCCTTGCACGTCGATCTTATGATCTTGAGAAGTATTATTTTTATGGTGTTGGCGACGTCGTTCAATCCAGCACAGCTAGTCGGTCAGACATATCGAGTGCAGTTCCGCGGCGCGAACTGGGAGCAGGCCTTAGATTGGTTGGGAGATACTGCAGACCTGGAAATCATCGCTCCCAAGTATCCTGACGGAGACCTTAATCTTCGTACCCCCTCCAAAAAGATGTATTCGCGGGCTGAAGCAATTGAACTCTTCAGCGTGTTACTGCACGACGAAGGCTTCGGCGTAATACTGCGTGGAAGCCGCTTTCACGTTGTGGATCTGGATAATCAGGCTGCTCGCCAAAAAGTGTTTCGTCTCGCGCGAAAGGTGACCGTAAAACAGCTTGCGGATTTACCAACGCATTCCATTGTGCAATGCGAAATCGACATGACAGGCATCCAGGTGCGGTCACCGAATGTCACACAGAAGCAGCTGCGGGCGCTGCTTAATCCCGCGGCGTATTTCATGTGGGAGAATGGAATGCAAACAGCTTTGGTGTGCGATACGGTCGCAAAGATTTTAGAATTCAATGACAGGCTTGAGCGCATTGGAGAGCCGATCCTCAGAGTGCGGCTGATGAATCGGCCCGCTCAGGAGGTCATGCGCGAGATTGAGCCGCTAATCCAACAGGGAGCGGGACGACGGGGAGATGCTCAAGGCGGAGGGCCGAAATCGGGCCGACTAAAAGCAACTATAGCCGACGATGGCGAGTCCGTGGTTTTTTCCGGCTCTGCTGCTGAAGTTGAGCGCTATGCAAGGCTCGCACGCGAGTTGGATTCCGAAGACCCGGCAGTCCGTTCCATAAAGTCTTTTTCACTCGTAGGTCTGGACGGCAGGACCATAATCGAACAGCTGACGCCGCTTGTGCGTGATACCAACTCAGGCGGTTCCCAGCAACGGCGGGGCAATAACGGAAAACAAGGTCGGAGCCTGGGCAATGGACCTGTTCTGGTGGTCGACAGCACGCAACGCTGGTTGTGGGCGGCTGGTAACCAGTGGCAACTCGCGCGCGTGAGGGATGCCATTACTGAGATGCAGGGACTTGCGCAGGCTCCAATTGCCCGACACTTAAGACTGATTCCGGATGATTCAGAGCTGGTTCGGC
The DNA here is from genome assembly GCA_039030255.1 of Planctomycetota bacterium. Classification (GTDB taxonomy): domain Bacteria; phylum Planctomycetota; class Planctomycetia; order Pirellulales; family Pirellulaceae; genus Aureliella. Next base: position 2,165 of record JBCCEO010000339.1, read on the forward strand.
AGGCGGTTACGCAATGTAATAGCGTCTGGCGGAATGCGAATGTAGCCGTGTCAACGCACGTGATTGACGCGATCAGCTCGCGCAGATCGTCGAGTCTTCTGGAACCTACTGATGATTCGATTCGGATTGTCTATTTAAACGGCCAGACGACGATCACCTCTCGATCGCCTGGCATACTCGATCAGTATTCGTCTCTGCTCGAATCCGTATTGGGCAACCTTGATCCTGTGGAAACGGCGGCGATACCATGCAGTTTTCGGCTGCCCACCGAACTAATAACTAAAGTGAGCCCGATTCTAAGGCCCACTTTGCGGCGGTCTTCTAAGCCAACTGTACCGGCAAAAAAAACAACCCCAACAGCTGGTAGTTTTCCACTGACGCCTGAAGAAAGCAAAGGTGGCTCTTTACCGTTGTCGGGCGAACCTGAGGATAACGTCCCAAGATCGAAACGCGTTGCGTCTAGGTCAATTGGTCCAAGCGAAACCATTCAGGTAATCAGCCTGGCAGGCTCGCCTGAGCTGACGATGCACCCACTTGACGAGCAGGGACTTATTCGGGCTACAGGAAGTGCAGCCCAACTCAGGGAACTTAAGCAATTGATCTCACTTTTGGATGTTCCCGAGGATGAAGCGACTCTTCCGAGTCGCATCCAGCCTCTCTACAGGAGCGGTGAAAGTGTGATCACGCATCTTAGACAGGTGTTTGGCCCCAAACTCCATGTCGTCGCAGAAGACTCCCAAGACGCGCGTTTTCCGCGGCCAGCGGTGTCTCGCGATCCGGCAAGTGATGCAATCTTTGTCTACGCCGGCTCGCGTGATCGTAAGAACATCAGCAACGCAATTGCGTCGTTCGACAGAAAGGTAGAGCAAACGGGTAAAACCATTTGTTTTGTCACGACTTCCTCTCCAATGATCGCCAAAACTATTGCTAACTTGTTCTCGGACAAAGACGAGTTCGAAGAGGAAATGGATGCCGATTCCGAATACGAAGCTGAAGAGGAAGCTGAAGAGGACAACAAAGACAAAGAAGAAGCTGAAGCTGAAGACAAAGACCGTAAGAAGGAGGTTATGGACGGAAACGGTGAAGAGGCGAAGGAGAACAATCAGAGAAGGCCCGTGAGCAATCGATTTTCAAATAGAGGATCAAGACGTTAGTTTTCGTCGAACAATGATATTCGATATGCGTTGGACGAATGCGTCGTAAGAAATCTACCTTTTCAACAGATGGCTCTACACCACCTACTGTGTGCAGTTGGGAGAAGCCAGCTCAATATTTTAGGAGTAAGCCAAAAAACAATTTCAAGTAATTGTTGTGCTTTAATATCGCTGCAACGAACAGGATGTACTGTCCCGTTGCTCCCCATTTTCATTTCAAATAGACGGAACGAAGTATGTATTTTATGAATCGAAAAACATTACGACTGTTGTGCACTGCGTTTATCGCGAGTTGTTTTGGGCTTAGCGCCCAAGCTCAACCCCTAACGTGGGTGAAACGGAGTGGATCTGGCAAGCTGGAGTATAAACGCGATGCGAATGGCAATCGAATTCCAGACTTTTCAATGGTCGGTTACCGCCAAGGGGAAGAGTTGCCCCGCATTCCCAAAAAAGCAACGCTGCGTCCATCAAGTGGCGATCGAACGGCTGACATCAAGGATGCAATCGATCGAATTGCCGCTATGCCGGTCCAGGCAAATGGTTACCGCGGAGCCCTCGTACTGAAGAAAGGACTTTACGAGGTCAGCAATACAATCGCTTTAAAAAATGGTGTTGTGATTCGTGGTGAAGGAGCAGAAGACGGTGGGACGGAGATCAGGATGGCGTTATCGGGATCTGGAGTCGTTTTCAAGATTGCAGGGAAAGCACCGGTCGTTGATTCCTCTTCGCGCGCCCGTGTTACGGGAGACTACGTACCGCTGGGCGCATTCTCACTGCGCGTAGAATCTGGCCATTCTTTTTCCGTTGGAGATCGGGTTGTGCTGACGACCGAACGCAATGCGCAGTGGCTTTCCGACACCTGGATGGATCGTCTTTCAGATGCTTGCGGGGGAAATAATTGGAACTACGAGGGATACACAATGAGTTTTCGTCGGCGAGTTACGGCGGTCAACGGACGGCGAATTCGATTTGATGCACCAATCGTTGAACCGATTGAATCGCAGTATGGCAATGCGTACGTCGAGAAGTTTTCTTGGAAAAACGTGGCGAAGAACATTGGCATTGAAAACTTAAAGATAGCCTCAGAATTCAATCCGAAAAGGAAGAACGACGAACAGAACTCCAGTACAGCGATTGCCCTTTCCAACGCAGAAGATGTTTGGGTTGATCGCGTCCATGCCCACTATTTCAGCCGTAATTGCGTCCGGATCTCAGGCAACGTTAGCCAGGCTACCGTGCAGAATAGCAAATACCTTAATCCTCTGTCGAAACTCACCGGTGGTCGAAGGTACGCTTTCGTAATCGGCGGCGGCGGAAAAAGTGGCGCGACCATGTGTTTATTTAAGAACTGTTTCGCTGACAAAGCCCGGCATGACTTTGTAACCGGCGCCCGAGTTACTGGCCCCCATGTTTTCACCCGTTGTACCGCCACCAACTCGATTGCAGATTCAGGACCACACGGGCGTTGGGCCGCTGGCATTCTCTACGACAATCTAGTAACGGATGAGCGATTCCATCTGGGTAACCGAGCTTGCCTGGGCACCGGGCAAGGTTGGGGAGGTGTCAATCACGTTCTATGGAATTGCACGACCCACCGTTACATCGCCCAGGATCCTCCAACATCGTCAATGAACTTTCTATTCGGATGTAAGGGAGGTGCCTATTCCTGGAACTTCCACAAGCCGGTTTTCCCTTCGCATAAGCCCGCGATCAGAGAGTCGCATGGCAAAAGGATCAATTCGATTCCGTCGCTATACGAAGCGCAGGTAGAAGACAAATAGATACATCCGGAAAGAGCGTTGGAAAACAGGTCGAAGATTCACCCATGCATTGGCTCAAGTATTCAATTATCGCAAAACCGAGCGATCGATCACGACGCTGCGTTTGCTTTTGTTCACGTGCGGCAATCCCACATGTAACGGATCCATTGTTTGTGCTCCTTGCCAGCCAAGAGTGTCACGTAAAATCCTCCATTTCAAAAGAGAAGTAAAAAAGTAATGATTGCAAGTCTTTCGCATAATGCCCGACGAGCTGCGGGACTACTCCTTATCGTATTGAGTCCCGTGATACCTGTCTATGCACATGACATTCATGAAGATCATGATCATCAAGCTGAAACACTACCGCTTTCGGAATGGGAAAAGGCACAGGCAACACTTGTTGGGCTTGAGCTACCTGGTGGGTTGCCTCCGCACTTTACAGTGGACTTCGAAGTATTTGGACAAATGCATTCGCTGCTGCTTGAGAAGGACAGAGTCTTTGGAGATCAGACTGAAATTCTGATCGGTAATGAGCAGGATGGCTTCGCACAAGTCGACCACGGGGCTGACGGATCATATCGCGGCATAGTCGTGCAGTTTCCCGGCTATTCAGTAGACGGCTGGCTGGAGGGCGGCAGGTTTGTCGCAACTATTCATCGTCCGGGGCGCAGGCCGCTGGAGATCTCACCCAGCGTTGATTTTGGCAAGACTGGGCTTCATCAGTTAAATTTTGCTAACGAACTCGGCGATGGTGAGCGAATAATGACAGATTGCGATCTACTTGTGCCACCTGAGCCCGCGCCGCAGCCACTTGTAATCGCGCCCGCTCCAAAGGCCAAATTGAAGCCAGCTCGAAAAATTACGGTGCGCGAATTTGTTGTCGGTGTCGAAATCGGGTCGAAAACTTTCATTGAGACGTATAAGCGAGACAGGTCCAAGGCGTTGGCGGTCGCGCGAAGAATACCTGGCCAGCTTGATTCTCGACTCCTCGTCAGTAACGGAATAAAGACCACGCTTGGCAAAGTGATCATCAGAACATCTGAGAGAAGTGACCCGTTGGCTGGAAAAGTCACTTCCAACAGTGTGTCGAGCTTGAACGCCTTTCGAGACTACTGGAATACCAACACAAAGGAAGTTGGCAATAGCCACGACTTGGCCGTATACAAAGTGTATTATCCACCATCTGGTATCGCGTATGTGAACTCGATTGGGGGCAAAAACAAGTATGCTCTATTGTGCGGGAAAGGCGCTGACAGCTGGACACGCTCGGTGCTAATCCATGAGATCGGCCATTCATGGGGCCTGTTGCATAGTAATGATTCCGGTATTAACTATGAACCTATGCCGAGAAACTCGATGAAAGGCGCTACAAGTCGCGGTGGCAAAAAGACTTTTGCCTCCGCTATGGGGAGCTCACGAAATGAAAAGATTGCGAGCGGTGAAGCCGCGAGGATCTTCAATGTTCTAAAAAGTAAGAGTAAGTTCGGAAAAGTCATATCCTCACCACCTAAGGTTGCCCCGTTTGGCTTCCACGATTACGTGAAACTCAACGGGAAGAATTCGATAACCGTTGATGTTGTAAAGAACGACTACGATGCAAACAACGAGCCGTTAAATTGCAAGGTTTACGATAAGGTGAGTTTTCAGGGTGGGAAGATCTCGCTTTCCATAGGAACGGGGCCAAGTGGGCGCAATCAAATCACGTACAAGCGTCCAAATGGAGTCAAAAACAAGTGGGACTTCTTCCACTATACGGTAGTTGATCCTACCGGTCGCCGCAGTTGGGGTTGCGTGCGAGTTAGCCTTTAAAAGGACTCAAGCCAAGGGATGAGTCGTATAGCAAGAAAGGTCTGCCTGGGGGCTGCTAAAACAGCTTCTGCACACCATGAGGCCAAATTTCTTTGCGACTTGGCATCTTTGAGTATTCTTAAAACCGTCGACCCACATCAACAGAACTATGAAACAAACTCTAATCCTAATTGCATTCGTACTGGCAAGTTTTGCGACGGCACATGCCCAGCAGACAGATCGGCGAAAACAGCCATCGATGGAGTACATTTCTCCTCCAGCTAAGCCTTCGCCGATTCCGATCTATGGATTTGGTGCGACGCTCGAGGAGCAGGAAAAACAGCTTGCCAAGAATCCATACCTTGAGCGGCTTCATCGAGCCCGTGCGAAACAAGCGAATGATCCTCACCGTCCCATCTTTCACTACGTCAACCCGGAAGGACGCTTGAATGATCCCAATGGTCTATGTTTTTGGAAAGGTCGTTGGCATCTCTTTTATCAAGCTTATCCGCCCGAGGATACGCGCCAGCACTGGGGGCATGCTGTAAGCGATGACTTGGTTCACTGGCGTGATCTCCCGCCCGCGATTTATCCTGTTCCTGAAGACAAGTGCTTTTCAGGCGCGACTTACGTCGACGAAGAAAACGATCGAGTCATTGCTGCGTATCACGGGATTGGTCGCGGCACGATGGTAGCCATTTCGAGTGATCCACTACTATTGAACTGGGAAAAAGTCACCGGCGACGCAGTCATCAAAATGAAGAATGAGGGTGAGCCCGATCTACCCTATGAGATTTTCGATCCGTCGATTTGGCGGCAAGGCGACTACTACTACATTCTCACGGCTGGACAGACCGCAACCGGACCAGGTGGCAAAGTGATGCGAGAGGAATTCCTGCATCGTTCCAAAGACCTAGCCAACTGGGAATACATGCATCCTTTCCTTGAAGATGACCACTACGGATGGGTTGGCGACGACGGCGCGTGTCCCTACTTCTGGCCGATTGGGACGAAGGAGCAGAACAAGCACATGATGTTGCATTTCAGTCACATGACGGGCGGCAAGTACATGCTTGGCGACTACGACATCGAGCGCCAAAAGTTCAGAGTCACGGATGGTGGCGACTTCAATTTCGGTCCTGTTGCTCCGGGCGGCACACACGCTCCATCGGCCTATCCGGATCC
>JBCCEO010000340.1:0-8041 GCA_039030255.1 Planctomycetota bacterium
ACACACCGCAAATTATCGATGGAAAACTAGTTCATCAACTGAGTTCGGCCGCATCCACGCTGAGTCTATCGAACACTACGCCGTATCGGAATCCATTTTTAGCCGTCGACACAGATTATTCAGGCAGCGTTTCTGCCATTGATGCCCTGGTGACTATCGACGCTTTGAATCAGGGCGGGGGCCAGTTGCCTCCGCTCGGCGAGATTCCATCGAACTTCTTTTACTTGGACATTTCCGGTGATGGTTTTCTCTCCGCCATTGATGCCTTGCTAGTCATTGACTTTCTCAATCAACGCCAAGGCGAGGGAGAGCTGGGAGTAGTCGCCGTACAATCGGGCTATTGCGAGCTGGTTTCCGAAGAGGACTCCCATTTACAAGCAAGCAGGCAGCAAATTATATCACAGGTCTTTCCGTCGAATATGGGCGTGCAGACGCAAGTCAATGCATTTCATTATGGCCGCCAACTAATACTAATCCCCATCCCACGCGAGCATGCCGACCTCTATGGCCCGGAAATGCCAGGATTGGCAGTTGACTTTGCTATCGAGCAATTGGGAGAAGAATCTTTTTGAAGCCGTCATTGCTCCACAATCGAACACCGGCAACAGTTGGTTTAGCAATTGCGCCTGCCAGCAATTGCGTAGCGTTGCACCCCCAGTGAGAAAACATTAATTCATCAAGCCAATCTTTTGACAAAATTTGGGCACGAGGAGATAGTTTCAAAACGCAAAAAGTTGATGAGAGGGTGCAGGCTATGCAAAGGACTCTTGCTCTATTGCCTGCCGAAGGAAAGGGCAAACCTGCTCCGTGATCTGTCGACCGCTGACTTGGAATACCGACTCGTTATCAGTCTTTTGCTCCGGGAATGAACTTGACGAGGAGGCTTTGGCGATCTCGTTCAATGGGAGATCGATGTACCAGAGCCTTAGCAGATTACTGCCAAGGATTTGATGGGTGGTGCCGAACTCTTCCATTTCAGCATCGAGCAAGTCTTGGTGGTCGCTAGCAGCTTGCGTAGCGTCTAAATAAGCTTCGCCCCAATAACTGACGAAGATCAAGCGGCCAATGGAATGCAGCATACCTCCAGCATAGGTCATACCTTTCGTAAGTCCGTTTGCTTCTACTTCGGAGTCATGCAACAGTTGGACACTGCGTTTAGCGACCCTCTGGCTATGTTCGTTGATCATCTCAAGAAACTGCTCTATACGATCGCTTCTTTGATGGTTGGCAACAAAGACCCCTGCCTCGATAAGATTGCAAATCGTGTCAGCTCCCAGAGCAGCATAGGCGTCTTCAATAGAAACGTGGCTTAATGGCGTTCCGAAAAAGGAACTGGAACAAAGCTGCAGCAACTTTGAGCTGATGCCAATATCTTTGACGCAGATATCCTTTAGTTGAGATTCCGCATTGTCATCGTCTAGCTGAACTTGCTGCAACCTTGAAATCGCGGAGGCTGGCGATGGGATAGTACCAACACTGGCCACAGCGTTGTGCACGTTCTGTTTACCTGAGTTCTCCAGCGTCTTAAATGCCAAATCGATCTTTTCAATGAGATGCTCGGCATCGCTGGGCTTGGTTAGGAACTGGTGCGCGTTATTGACAATCTTCAGCAGTTTAGACTTGTGGCACTGCCCCGAAAGAACCATTCGGATGACATGCGGTTGGTTGGCAGCAACCCAATGGAGAAGTTCAGATCCATCGGTTTCCGGCATCCGCATATCCGATACGATCAAATCGACTTGTGCACTTCGAAGTACCTCTATTGCTTCTTCGCCGCCTTGAGCGAATGACATGTCCCATACTTGTCGTTGCGCACGCAGGGAGCGTCGAATTCCTGAGAGAATATTCTTTTCGTCGTCGACAAATAGAACATGCTTATTCTTCGAGTCAGTCATGTCAGTCGTTACCGCGGAGGAATTACAGGGAGCAAAATCGATATTTCGCTGCCGGCGCCTTCTTGCGACTGGACGGAAATCGAACCCGAATGGCGTTCAACGATAAACCGTTGAACCATCGACATGCCTTGACCGGTTCCTTGCCCAACCGGTTTGGTTGTGAAGAAAGGCTGGAAGATTTTTTCCTTAGTGTCGTTGCTCATACCGCATCCATTGTCTGAGAAAATCAACTGTACTTGTTCATCGACGCGCCGGGTGGAGATCCTGATCCAGCCTTTGTGCTCGGGCTCATTCTCCTGACGTTTTTCAATTGCGTGCGCCGCATTGACGATCAGGTTGAGGAATGCTTGGTTGAGGTCACCAACATAGCAAGTTACGTCCGGCACATCTTCGCCGAAGTCAGTTTCCATCTCTGCGACATACTTCCATTCATTGCGAGAAACTGTCGCCGCCGTTTCGAGTACGTGATTTATGGCAACAGCCACCTGCTTTTCCGTTCCGGGATGTGAAAACTCTTTCATCGCCCGCACTATTTTTGCGACACGACCTGTGCCGTTAATTGCTTGCTCAGTGGCTTGCGGAATTTCTTCAGCTAGAAACTCCAAGTCAATTTCTTCAGCACTTTTTTGTATCTCGTTAATCACTGTATCTGTCGCGGCGCCTTGCTCGACCGCGAACAGCAGCTTTTCGTAGAGCCCCAGAAGCCCAGTCAGGTCGTCGAAAGCTTCTTGAAGAAAGCGTGTATTGTCGCCAACATATTGAATCGGAGTGTTGATTTCATGGGCGATCCCAGCTGCCAGATGTCCGACCGATTCCATTTTCTGCGCAACTGCCAGCTGTGCTTCTAAGGCCCGTTTCTTCGTTCGATCTTGAATTACGGCAACAAATGAAATCGCCCTATTTGACTCGGCCTTTGTCAATGCAACATTAAGCACCCGAGTATTTCCGTTGGCGTCGGTGGCACAGTACTCTTTGGCTTCATCAAGCACGTAGGAATCGATCTCGGCTCCGTCCCCGAAACGAATATCGTCAAATAGTTCATCAAAATTCCGCAGCATAGCTGCTTCGATGCTGATTCCGAAAATGCGTTCCGCAGCAGGATTGAAGGTTGCGATATTGCCGTCGGCTTCAAAAGTTACGATTCCCTCTGCGGCGTTGTCGAGAATAGCTTGGTTCTTCTCGTTTTCGTAACGCCATGCGTCCGCCATTTTGGTTAGCTTCTGATTCGCCAAATAGAGTTCCCGACTTTTGGACTCGAGAAAGGCTTCTGCTTCGTTTCTGGCGGCACGTTCTCTATTCACGCGACGTTGCCAAACTTCCTGTTCCATTTCAATGCCTAAGGGGTTCGATACTTGTTAAGTTTTGAGGCAGCTGACTCGCTAACAGGTCAAACACAAATGGAATCTCGCACTGGTGCCATCCGGGCTGATGTTTTCACGTCGAATTTCAATTGGTTCATCGTAGTGCTCGACGCAAGCTTGAATTAGTCCTTCACAGAGGTCCGCAAATGGACGTGTAGACTGGTAGATCATGACCAGTTCAGAGTCGCTAGGGCGTTCATACTCGAAAGTGGGCAGTTCGGCATGCGCCCACAGTTTTTTTACCTCAACGTGAATAATTTCTTCGACTGCAAGCAGCAAGTCAAAAGCGGTGGTGTATTCGGTGAGCATATCTGCATGAGCGTTGAAGAACTGCCCAAAGAGATATCCGCCGAAGAACTTGATCAAGTCGGGGATCGGCATGTTGAGTTCTTCGCTCAAAGCGGAAACGATCTGAACCAACTCGCCGCAAGTGTAGGTACCAACGCTGGTGTAAGCACCATCGTTTTCCAATTCGCACTTTTCCAAGACGCGGTCCAGCGTCTCGTAACCAAATTCACTTTCAACCAATTCGAATAGATTGGTAAATACGACACCCTTCATGGCTCGCCCCAACTTCAAAACGCTTCAAACTAAACTAACGTCGCTTGACGACAATTATCGGGTTCACTTGAAGTGAAGTTTGCCGCGAATCGTTCGTCTATGTAACCTAGTTTCGGTTCTCGGAAGACGGCGATGAAAAGACAGTAAGGGCGAAAAATACGCGGCACCTGATGGCGGCGAACAGTGATTTCATTCAGACTACCACTGGGCGAAAAAAACCGGTTATGGTAATGCTGATTGCTCTGCCTGCTCATGACAAACCGCATACCACTCCAAATCGCAATGCACTGCTTCGACTGTCGACGGAATGCGTGAGATAAGAATTCGCATTCCAAGTGGACTCAATTGCTTGACTTTCGCACGTACACGCTCATCAAGTAGTTCCAGCTCTACAGCGGGCTTTGAGTCGAAGCCAGGACTGAACCACTGGCTGATCTCAAGCTGCTGCTGATCTTGATCCAACTCGATTTGCATCGTGCCGACCAAGTAAATATTGCCGTTCTCATCCAATCCTGAGTTACACGTCCGCTGAAACTCGGATGCACCTTCACAATAAGATTCTTCCACAGCGTTGTGTTCTGGTGCAAGTCCACGCATTTCACTCTGCAAGGACTCTTCAAATTGATCCTTCGGCTTGACCTCCATTTGATCAAGAACTTGAGAATCCTCGATATTACCAGCCGCTTGCCTAAACCGCAAATATAGTTGATTCGAGAGTCTAATCGCGATCTTCAGAATTCCGGCAGATTTTTGACGAAGCAAAGGAATCTGGCCTGCGTTCCCAAGAGAGACAGCCAGATAGATTTCCACCACTGCGAGTACCAATATTGCTGGCAGCGCTTGCAAGGTATTCGCTGAACAGATTAAGAAATAGCCGCACCAATTGATCGCGCCTAAAAGACCTAGCAAGTAGACGAATTCAGTAGACGCGCTTTCCATCTTCCCAAAATGCAGCGGCAAGCGGAGTTGGAATCCAATTGCAGCCAGAACAAGAGAAAGCACGCAGAGCACGCTGCCCGGATCAGTTGAATTGGCGTCGATTGGTTCGGCACTCACCGAAAGTCCCTGGAGTGTTTGTGTGCTCCAGGCCAGAATCGCAATCAATGCCCAGGTTAACCCAAGTCCTATGAGGGTCCGGCTTAGTTGTAACTGCTCCTGCAAATTGCAATCCTTCGCAAATTATTTTCTTCTCAAATCTTGGTATGGCCCGTCTTGGCAAAGAGCCTATTGGCCGGTCTTCGCAATTGGTTTCTTAAACTTGGATTCTAGTTCAGCAGCTTCGCAATCGAAGGCTCCATTGCTTCAGCCCAAAGAGCATAGCCTTTCTTGTTCGGGTGCAACAAGTCAGGCATGATCGACTTGGGCAAGACACCGCGATCATCTAAGAAATTGGCGGAGATATCGAGGTAGTGAACCTTTTTGCCATCATCCAACTTGGAAATGATCGCATTAATGCCGTCGTTGATTTTGCGCAATTCATCCTGCGGACTGGCACCGCGCGGAAAAACACCTAACAGCAGAACTTTCGTGTCAGGATACTTCTCGTGGAGTTTCTCGATGATAGCCTTGATACCATCTGCCGTTTCCTGTGGCGGATCTTTCCGGTGCCCCGTATTGTTGGTTCCAATCATGATAACGGCCAGCTTTGGATCGATGTCATCAATTTCGCCATGGTCGAATCGCCAGAGTACTTGTTCGGTCCGATCTCCGCTAAAGCCGATGTTTAGTGCGTTGCGGGAAGCGTAGTACTTGTTCCATACTTCCTTTCCACCATTTTCCCAGCCATATGTGATGGAATCACCGATCATCAGCAGGTCGACTTGCTTCATCTTCTTGCGTTCTTCAAGCTTTTGTTCGTGCCTGGGCATCCACCAGCTTTGAGCCCATTTGGCCGTTTGCACCTCCGGCTTAAGAGCCTTAGGCAAAGCTTCGGTCGCGGTTTGCGCGGCAATAAATGCGTTGGTCGAAAGGGACGCAAGAACAACTGGCAGCAGGAAAAGTGTCTTATTCATCGGCTGAGTTTTTGAGAGGTTAGAAAACATATTTGAAAGCGGAGATCCAGTTTATCAAACTTGGTGGTCTGGTGCTGGAATTGTCTGATTGTACGCAAGCACTCTGCGAAACGACTGCTCTGTCTAGCTGACGCAACGTGGGCCCAAGGTTGGTCGAGAAGATCGATTAGTGCACAAAAACGCATTCTCTTACGCGTTGTCAAGTTCCTTGTCGAATGCAAGAATTAGCACCTAGCGATGATCTGCAAGCGCGAAGTTCCTGGGAAGGCGAAAGATGTTGAAAAGTGCAATTGTTGGTGTCGGCTTTATGGGCTGGATTCACTATTTGGCATACCAGCGTGCGCAGTCGGCTGAGCTTAAAGCTTTCTGTTCTCGAGATCCGGAAAAGCGCGCTGGTAACTGGACTGAAATCCAAGGAAATTTTGGACCGCCGGGCGAGCATATCTATGTCGAAGGACTCAACGTCTACGAAACGCTCGAGCAGGTGCTAGAGGATTCGGAGGTCGATCTGGTTGATATTTGCCTTCCACCCAATTTACACGTGGAAGCGGTTTGCAAGTCCTTGGAAGCAGGTAAACATGTACTTTGCGAAAAGCCACTTGGGCTGAACACGGAGGATTGCGACAAGATAATGGGCGCCGCCAAATCGGCGGATCGTAAAGTCATGGTTGCACAAGTATTGCCCTACATGGGTGAATTTCAATACGCCTATCGCGCTGCGGCGGCTGGGACATTCGGCAAGCCGAAAAGGGCGACGCTGAAACGCGCCATTTCGCCTCCCGATTGGATTCCCAATTTCTACGAACGTAGCGAAGTCGGTGGTCCGCTCATTGACCTGCACGTGCATGACACGCATTTTGTCAGGCTGCTTTTCGGGATGCCCAAACGCGTGATGTGCTCGGCTGAAATGAAGAATGGGCTGGTCAAGTACTGTTTATCGCTAATGGAATTTGATGATCCAAATTTGATCGTTAGCACTAGCAGCGGTGTGAGTGATCAAACGGCGCGCCCATTTTGCCACGGTTTCGAGCTTCAGTTTGAGAAGGCTGCGATGCAGTTCGAACTCGCTGCGCTTAGCAACGGAGCGAATATCTTACCGCTAACTGTAATGGGGCAGGACGGAGTCTCAACTAAGCCTGAGCTAGGAGTCGGTGACGAAGTTGCAGCTTTCACGGCAGAAATCGACGATGCAGTGAAATCGATTCAAACCGGAAATACCGAGGCTCGCCTCGACGGAGCCATCGCTCGCGATGCAATCCATATTTGCCAGTGCCTACAACAGTCTGCTGAGTCAGGCGACTGGGTGGCTTGCAAGTAGCGTAGGCATTTGCTCGGGCCAAACTTTGACTGCTTGAGTACCAAGCCATGAGCACAACACGGGTCGTCAAGTATCCTTTTACGAGTTTCGAGTCGTCGCAAGATCCGATTCCTTTGTGGAAAGGGATATTGGCGGACGGCCCCGTCACTAGAACTCGAATCATATTTTTCAACAAACTCTGGTTGGCGACAACTTGGGAGGCCGCCAACGAGGTCTTAAAAGATCAGGAGCGATTTGGACGCGAATCCGGTCGCGTAGGAAAAACGGCAACTGCGGGTCTACAGTGGTGGATGCCCAAGACCCTGACGCGGTTGACCAACAATATGCTGAATTTTGACAAGGAAAAGCATCGGCGGTTGAGAGGATTGGTAGACCAAGCTTTTCGTCGTCGGCAGATTGAGCAAATGCGACCTACGATTGAGCGCATCACTTCTCAATTCCTGGACCAATTTGAGAAAGAGGTTCATCGTTCGTCGACGAAATCGGCAGATATCGTTTCCATTCTCTGTCGTCAGCTACCTTTGGCAATCATATGCGAGGTCCTGGGTTTGCCTGATGAAGACCGGCCCAAGTTCACTAAATGGTTCCGAGGCTTCTCTGAATTCTCAAACTTGTTCAGTATCGTTAAGATAGTTCCTAGCTTATTGAAAACGGTTCGCTACCTGGAAGAACAGTTCGATATCCTGCGTAACGATCCTCGGCCTGGTTTGCTAAATGACTTGGTGCAGGCACAGGCTGAAGGTGATCAGCTAAGTCATGATGAGCTCGTTGCGACGGCCTTCATTTTGCTGGTGGCCGGCCATGAGACAACCGTACACTTGCTGTCCAATGGCATCTTGATGTTAATCCAGAATCCAGAGCAAAGGCAGCGTCTGGAACAAAATTGGTCAAATG
>JBCCEO010000341.1:0-8039 GCA_039030255.1 Planctomycetota bacterium
GGCACAGTGCCTCCCATGCCTTCCACAGAAGGACCAGAGCAACTTCCACAGTAGGGCCACAGTGCCTTCCACAGAAGGGCCAGAGTACCTTCCACACTGGGGCCGCGGTGCCTTCCACAGTGGGGTCACAGCAGGACAAGAGCAACTTCCACAGCAGGACCAGAACTTCCGCAGCAGGGCCACCGCAAGCGAGTGAATTTCGAGCATCTACCGCCCCAAATGAGGCGAACGATGCCTGAGCGAAGGGAAATTATTCCTAGGCCAGACCGGTCAACAGAAAAAGCCAAGCTGTGCCGAAGGCCAGTGTAGAACCATATTGCGTCGCCCCGGTGCAAAAAAGGGCTCCGCTACAAGCCAGAGACGAATTCTGCCAAGCTAGGTTTCAAAGCCTGATAGATCGGCGAAAGGATTTCAGGTACATCCAATTTTGTGCGAGTTGGGCCAGCAAATCGAGGGGTGTTCATGACAACATGAACCGAAGCAATTGCAGGTCTGATTCTGCATGAGGCGACCACGCGCTTGAGTGCTGTGAGGTGAGTCCCCTTCTCGATACTGGTGCTGCCGTTTGCGAACGCCCTCCATTCCGTTTCGCTGTCAGTTGTCCCTGCTATGGATGCCTGAATCAACATCTCGTCAGTTGAACCATTGAACCACCATACATGATTGCGGTCGGCTGCACCGATGTCGGCGACGTACTCAGCCGCCATATCGGCGAGACCATTGGGTGCAACAAATTGAATATTTGGAGACTCCACCCGAAATCCAGGGAAAAGGTAGGCGGCGTCTAGTAGGCGACGATCTAGCCGTTGTTGGCTCCAATCGCAGGAGAAGATGTCCCGATCGACCGTTAAAGAGAACTTTGTACCCGATGAGTTATCCTGCAGAACAATCGCAGCGGGCGAATCCGGAATGCCTTTTGTAAACGATTGACTCCAAACGTTGCCGTCTCGACAGCTGGTGACGCTGCACGTCTCGGTTAACGCAGTAACGATGCGCAGTCCGCACCCCCAACCGCCTAGGTGAACATGCGGCGTGTGTCCGTCGGCCGTAGGAGAATTCCGACGAATCTCCGTTAGATAGTGAGTTGCAAGTGAATCAGCGTAGTCGCACGCCAGATCGAACGGCAGCCCCGGACCATCGTCGGAAAACTCTAATGACGCACCATCAGTTGACGCAGTGACTGAAGTGGCACTGCCCGCAAGGAATTGGTCGAGTGAATTGTCGAGCAGTTCGTCGAAGATGTGGTGCAACCCGCCTTCGCCAGTGTTGCCAATATACATTCCGGAACGCTTGCGAATATGGTCAAGGTCAGATAGCTCGTCCACCACAATCCTCGATTGGAGTCATGATACGGTAGGGGCATTACAACGGAAGAATTTTTTTCAACATCGCCCTAAACAAAAGCGAACGACGTCTGAACTAACAGAAATTATACCATCGCCAGCCTCCGCGACCAACCAAGCAATGTGTGCCGAAGGCATAGCGTAAAAACCATGTTAGAGGCCACGAGAACTACGGTTGAGTGTCAATTTGCAAAGGCAATTCGACCGTAAACTCAAGTTGAAGAGCTGATTCACGGGGAAACGCGTCCGCAAGCAGGGAAAGATGATTGGTGACACCGATCGAAAACGCGTCAGTAACGGGAGCAAGGTCAATTGACCATCCTTTGCCGTCTTCATGTGGGATTGCAGCGTCGGGGCCATCAGCAATCCGGCCAACAAAATGATACCAGCCGCTGTACAGTTGAATTCCATCGCGAATCTCTCCGAACGTCGCCAATTCGATGTCCCGATCATTAGGAATTCCGGCGTCACGCAAGAACTGCGAGACAGACTTGGGGAACAATGTATCGCGAGCGGCGACGAAATTGCGGCAGTCGGCGCAACCGCACCGGTCGGCGGAACCACTATCAATCTTTGTGTATGCGTTGGAGGTGGCAACAGAGTCAACGTCCAGAGTCCAGCGGGCAATTGTGAGACGTGACAACATCTAAAGTCCCTGGCCACAAACGGAACGATTACACGACACGGTTCTGAACGATGCTTGAACCACGAAAATTGTACCAATGCCAGCCCACGTTGACAAAGATGGAAGGTGTTGCCGAAGGCCCAGCGTGAAACCATGTTATCTGCCTCTTTAATCAGAGGCGATGCTGAGCTATTCGAGCGAAAACATGATGCCTGCTATCGGTGGATCACCACCAAAGAACGTATAGTCCACCCAGTTTGCCGGTGCGAAGATGGCACAGCGACGATAGTGGAGTGATAAATCTTGCAGGTCCATTACATCTGCGACAGGAGCATACAGAATACCCGCGAGTCCGTACTCTTCGGTCTCGGCACGCGATCGCTCGCGGAGTTGGATGTAACGACCGGCGTACGCCATCAGTATGGCTGCGAAGGCGACCAACACAACCAGGGTGCGAAGTTGAAATCGGCGTGGAAACCGTTTGAGCATCGAATCGCCAAGACTCAGGGAAGCCTAATGCATTGCGAACTATCGATATGCTTGTCGTATTGATAGATCGTTCGTTGAGCTTGGCAGGGTGGCGCAAGCTCGGATTGGGCTTCCTGGGGTTTTCAATGACAACAAGTCATCGAGGAAGCTCATTTCATTGTAAGTCAACTATGCATTGCCCTGCAACGGGGATGAAGAATCGACGCGTTTTGTCATGAGATTGCGCTTATTTGATGATGCTTATTGCGGCTGGACGCGCAAGGGTGCTGTAAAGTCAAAGCGAATCAAGGTTTCAAACTGGGCCGCTTCAACTACCCCCCTTCCGAGTTCAACTAGAACTCTGGGAGGGGCGATCGGGCAGGGGAGCGGCTAAATCTCACTATTTCAAACTTTGATTTGCCCAGGGTGTACGGAAGGGATAGCGTAATAAACTAGGTTGTGCGACCGGGAAATATCGTTAGTCGCCGAAAACAGCTTTGGTTTCCGCGTTTAAATCATTGACGGTGGCATCGTATGCGGGCCTCCATTTTTGAAATGAGCCATCTTTGAGCCATACGACATCACCAGACCCGCGAATCGGAAGACCTGAGAGGCGATTGTCGGAGTCAAGCCATTCACTAACGTACGCCGGGGCGTTTTTCTGGTCATTCGTCAGATCGAGAAAGTAAAAGTCGATGAAGGGATCGCTACCGTTTTGTCGCCACTGTACAGCGAACTCGGTCACCGTCCTACGTGCGATCAAGGAGTGAACCGCCCAGTCAACGTGTGCGAAAATTACGGCCTTCGTTGACTCCAATGCATTCTGCATTTGGACAGCGTTTGAGATTTCGGTCAACGGACTGGAAGTATCTTGCAAATTGAGGAACCCCTGGTATTGAAGCGCGGTAGATTGCAATGGAACGCTTGCGATGACGGAAGGCAACGCTCACCTTCCGCAAGGAAAAGCGACGCGTCAGTCCTTTCAGTTGAGTCGCCCTAGAAAGCGGTTTTTAAAGCAACCTGAACGAAGCGAGCTACAGCTAAACTACCAGTGTTATACCAAAGCCGGCCCGCGCTGCCAAAGTTGGAAGGTGTGCCCAAGGCCTAATGCAGACGCAGTCTTCATTCGATTGCGTCGTGCTAGTTGTAGTCGGCGCAGATTGGAACCCTGATCTGCCTGAACCGCAAGCAAAGAGATTTGCTTCAAGGCCTTACTAACGCATTCTGACGACGACTGAATCGACCTTGTCATTCATTCTTGGGCCGCGCTCTCTTAGATCGAGGATGAACTTAGCGAGTTCTACTCGCGGTCGTGCGGAGAGGATTTCGATCCCATCGGCACGAACTGCATCCACCGAGGCTTTGTTCGTGTAGTTCGCCAAGGAGAATGCGAGCCAATTGACCAGTTCGCCAAGCTTCGATTGCTTTAGCGTTTCGATCGCCTGATTGCGGGCGACTCCGTTGCCTGGCTTTGGATTGTATCGTAGCAATTCGTAAGCGGCCAAAACGCTTTGGAGCTCCGGTGAATCTTTTCCGGCTTGCATCATATGCAAATGTTTTGCCAATAAGACGGCAGTCGAAACGGAACTGGCTTGATTCAGTTGCTCACGCAAAATGGGTTTAGCTTCCGTCCAATTGAATTCGACACAAGCCTCGCCAGCATAGGCAATCGAACTAGCTCGCCGCAGCATGTCCAGATACGCGGACTTTGCCGACTCGCGATAAGGTTTATGGATAAGCGGATACTCAGCCGCGCTGCGCAGTTCTGGGTTTTCATCTGCGTAGAGCTCGAGTAGGTAGCTTGTCGCCGCCTCACTGCGAGTTCCCGCCAGCGAGCGAATGATGTGCCCAAGTCTGGGCGAATCACGATGCTCTTCTACTTTCCGTCGAATGTACGGAATGATTGTGTCCCCATATTCACGGAGGATAAAATCACAAGAATTGCTCGTCATGCCGCCGCTGTCTCGCATGGCAAGTCCATCAACAAGGAGTTGAATCCGATCCTCGCCACCTTGAATCTCAAGGGCTTTACGTACGAATTCTTGATCGTATAGAGTCGTGTTGCAGAACCATGCGTAGCCCCACTTCTCGCCCATGTAGACTGGGCGTTGATGCCAAGTCGACTTGATGTTCGACCACGGGATTCTGACTTTCCAACCCGCATGCGGAACCTCCTGTCCTTCAAGCTTTGGGATCAGCACGAACTCCATTTGCTCCTGCACCGTTTTCCAATTTTCTAGCCCGCCAATTTGGGGCTGGGCTACTTGGCTCGTAATGTCGAGGTTCTTTTTCCAGCCTTTGGAGAGAATGAAACGCATGGACAAATCTTGAGCATCATCGAATATGCCTTCCGTTTTGTTGTCTGATTGCCCCGCTCGCTGAGTGAGCTGCCAACTCTGGCCTGGCATTTTGGCAAGGAGCGTTTCGACAATCTCTTCGAGCCCTTCGGGTTGATCTTCGCTGGTTGGGTTCACGACCTGGGCGTCAGCATTGGGAGCAAGCAGCGCGCTAGCCAGTGCAACCAACAGAAAGGCAACGAAGACATTTCTAAAGCGAACTTCGATTAAGTATTCCGAGTGCATCATTCATCCTCCAGGTAGAAGTGGTAGGTGATCAGCCTTTAGGACACCAACTTTACAGCGAGTTGAGCTTAGCAGTTGCCTTGTTGAGGTCCAAGCAAGAAAAAATAGCAGGCAACCGGAATGGCTCGGGAACGCCCGAAAAAATGCAAAAAAAATGTAAAGTCCGACTCGCTGTCCTTCGCGAAGAACTTAGGGCGCAGCAGGATGCGATCCACGGTCTCAACTGCGGTGCAGACAAAGAGAACAAAACTGTGCTCGAAGAACCGCCTGCGGCTCGCCGTTAAACGAGCAAGATTGCGCTGTGGTCACGATGGGGCATGTGTGCATCGCGCTCATGAGCGGCTCTCCCCCGACCGGGACAGCGCAACATACACCCCAAAGGAATGGTCCAGGGAAGCGCCCAATGGATAACGGAGGTGACGGAACCCCCTTACTGGTCAAGTTATTTTCCTCATACCCATTGCAATCGTTACAGATGCAAAAAAGAGACGCCCAAAACTTGCAAAGTTCCGGAAACTTAATATTCCTGTTTGGACGGTGAGTCCGATCAGTCCAACAACTCGGTCTATACGGATTCTTGAGATGGTAACAATGCAAGCAAAAACAAGAATAATAGCGTTGCTAGCGATCCTTGCCCTATGGCAGCAGGCAGCAACTCAGGCTCAAACGGACTACGTAGCATCCAATCCACCTTTGTTGGATCATGCCCTGACTATCCCGACAGTCCCTACGGCATCCGTGCCGCTGGATGACAAAGAACTGCTGCAGCAATTGGCAGATCGAGTCGCGGAGCTAGAGGCGGAACAAGAAGAGATAGCAAAGGCAGCCGAAGAGGCAGCTGAGAAAGAAGCCGAAAAGAAGGCTGAAGAGGAGAAGTACACACCTCCGAAGAAACCGACCTGGTCTTGGACTGGCCGAATTCACGCAGACTACTGGGGCTATCCCAATGAGTCGCCTGGTATTGGATTTTTTGAACATCCCGATGCTACTTCACCCGCATTCGGAACTGATACTGAAGATCGTTTTGCCTTCCGACGCTTGCGACTTGGAATGAACGGCGACGTCTTTGAGACGATGCTTTATAAATTAGAAGTCGACTACAACAACACGGGACGACCGGAGTACAAAGACATCTATCTCGGATGGAAAGAGCTGCCCAACAACCAGACTGTCCTCTTGGGGAACCAAAAGCGACCGCTCGGAATGGACCACTTGAACAGTAGTCGTTACAACGTATTCATGGAACGTCCGCTGGTTGTAGAAGCCTTCAACGAAGATGCTCGTCGAGTCGGACTTGCGGCCTATGGCTACACCGACGATGAATTGTTCCACTGGCGCTATGGTGTTTACAGTTTGGAAAACACTACCGCCGATGGCCGTTTTATTGGTGACTCTTTGCAGATGAGTGCTAATGGTCGGCTTTCCTCGAGCCCTTGGTACGACGAAAGCTCCGGCGGTCGCGGTTATCTCCACTGGGCGATCGCTGGTATGTACGCTCGACCAGACGGAGATAACTTCGCGGGTGATACCAATGCCAACGAAGGTCGTTTTCGGACTCGCGGCGAAAACCGCTCCGATCAACGCTGGTTGAATACTGGACGCATTGCAGGTATCTCGGACTACGAAATCGCCGCCCTCGAAGCCGCACTCAACATCGGATCGTTGCAAATTGTCAGTGAGGCGCAGGCCAACTGGTCGCACCGTGATAACAATACCGACCTCTTCTTTCACGGTGCCTACGTTCAAGTTTCCTACTTCCTGACCGGCGAATTTCAACCTTACAGTCGCAAGTCCGGAACGATCGGGCGTGTGAAGCCACTCCAGAACTTCTTCCTGGTCGACCGTTGCAAGGGTGGCCGAGGATTCGGACTTGGAGCCGTGCAGATCGCTGCTCGCTACTCCTATCTCGATCTCTCCGATGAAAACATCCAAGGGGGCGTCGGTAGCAACTTTACCGCTGGCCTCAACTGGTTCTGGACGGCGCACTCGAAAGTACAAGTCAATTACATCTATGGAGACATCCAAGAGCACGCCGCAGTCGGTGGATTCACTGACGGGACATACAACGTGATTGGAACTCGATTCATGGTGGACTTCTAAGGCAAGTTTTTGCTCAGAGTCTCATTCAGAAACACTTGCTATTGGATAGGAATTACAAAGATGTTGTTTAAAAAGAGTTCGTTCTTCAGTTTCTTATTTGCAATCATGATTGCGGGCCAAAGCTGGGTCTTCGCGGACGGCAACTGCAAGAAAAGCTGTTGCCCTAAATGCAAGACTCCTTGCGTCCTCAAGGTCGAACAAGGAACCGAAGAAAAGCACTGCTGGAAGATCGAAGAGAAAGTGGTCTGCATTCCACGCGTCACTTTTTCCTGGCAATGGCCCTGGGAAAAGAAAAGCAAGGGCTGCAGCTCAGGCTGCGATACCGATTGCGATGGCAGCTGCTGCACCCCCAATTGCCCACCACCCAAACTGGCTCGTTCGCGAACTGTGAAAACTCTGGTGAAGCATGAGTACGAATGCCCTGTCTGCAAATACTCTTGGGAGCCACGCAGCTGCGAGCCATGCACTGCTTACCATGCGGCTCCAGCCCAGACTATGGCTCCTGCACCGGCACCTCAACCAACTCCTGCCGTGCAGCCTGAACAGCCAGAGCAACCCGCGGCTCCAACTGCCGACGCAAATGCCAACTACGGTGGAAATGTAGTTTCGCCAGTGGTTGTGCGAGCACCGATCGTGCGTGCGAACGCATTCAAGTCTGAACAGCCTGTCGTTACTGCTGGCCAGCACAGCAGCCGAAAGAAGTAAGCACGGCTAAGATGACTCGTGTCGCGAGTCGCAAAAGACACCTAAAGTGAAAGCCCCGCAAATTTCTTGTGGGGCTTTTTCGTGTGCGTCAGGCATGACGCGCAGCGTCATAGACTGACGCTGATAACTGGTGAGCGAAAGTAAGCCAGGAAGTAACTTGTCGGGTGCAAGTCCCGATGGAGGCCTTGATGACAGGAACTTCTAGCCGAACTGCAA
>JBCCEO010000342.1:0-8035 GCA_039030255.1 Planctomycetota bacterium
GTCGCTCGACAACCCAAACCTGATCGTTTATCGCATTACGCCCACTCACGTACGCTTTATGCGTGAATGGGCCCTAGACTACTTTGACGTCCAGCTCACTGACCCAAGCTAATCTTGTTGCCAAGCAGCCATGCGCGAACTCTTTCGAACTTTTCCATTGATGTGTGTCGTATTGCTCGTACCCATCCTCCCCTTCCTCTTTTTCGGCGGACAACTGGAACAATGGCTACGAGGGATTTCCGAGAATCCGCCTTCGCCAATAGCCTGTTTCGGATTGGTTGTCGCCTTGCTGTCCACCGATATCCTCCTTCCGATTCCTTCCAGTGTTATAAGCACGTTGAGCGGTTGGCAACTCGGCCTTATTTCCGGCACTGCAGCGACGTGGCTTGGAATGAATCTAGGCGCAATCCTTGGTTTCGGACTCGCGCGAAAATGGGGACAGCCGTTCGCCCTCTGGTTCTCCAAGAGTGAAGATCTAGAACGCATGCAAGTTGTCAATCAGCAATACGGCCCCTTTGTCTTAGTCCTCACCCGCGCAATGCCCGTGTTTGCCGAAGCGAGCGTTTTGATTGCGGGTATCCATCAATTGAGCTGGCGACGATTTTTACCAGCTATACTGCTAAGCAACTTAGGAATTGCTCTCGCTTACGCTTGGTTTGGCGACTATGCGGAAAGAAATCAGTGGCTGCCTTTCGCACTTGGGATAGCCATTGCCGTTCCGATTTTAGTAGCTGCCATTGCCAAGAGTTTCCTACCCAGAGCTACGGTGGAAGAAATTGAGAAGGAATCGTCCAAGTCAAAATTCGAATCCTGAGGTAAGAAGTAGATCCCAAAACCATAGAACGGGATCCCCCAATCGGATGAGCGCATTCCTTCACCTAACGCCGCATAAGCCCGCGACATCAGGGCCCGTTTAGTTCGAACCGTCTAGGGTCTCGAATAGCTTGCGTTGGCGTTCCTTGTCCGTGGTTTTCCGCGTCTCAGCACCCACTTCGTCAAGGAATTCCACTAGCTGCTTATGCATCTTGGTGGCGATTTTAGGTTTTGTTTCCGAGAGATCACTTTTCTCCGTCAGAGACTTGCTCAGGTCGAATAGCTCCGTTTCATCGGCGGCCCAGGTCTTTACCAGTTTGTAATCGCCTTGAATGATTGCAGATTGCGCCTTGCGGGCAACTGCCTGATGGAAAATCAAATAGGGTTTCGCGCGTTCTACTGCTCCATGGCCTTGATTCAAAAGCAGCTCTTTGAGGCTACCTCCATCCAGGCTCTCTGGTAGTCTTTGTTCCAATCCAGCCAGATCCGCCATTGTAGGAAAAAGGTCCAATCCGGTAACAGGAACATCGCAATGCGAACCGGGCTCGATTCCAGGACCGATGGCGAAGAAAGGTACTCGTATACCGCCTTCGTACATACTGCCTTTACCACCAAACAAAGGCGCATTGCGAGGGTCTTTAGTGCTCTCTTTCTGCCCCGGCATTGTCAGCCGACCACCGTTGTCGGAAAAGTAAAAAACATAGGTGTCGTCACGCAGATTTAGTGCATCGACAGCCTTCATTAGCTTACCAATTCCAGCATCCAAATCGCTCGTCATCGCAGCGAATTCCGGTAAGCTGTGTTTCTTTCCTATTTCACGCGATTGCGCCGCTGCATATGTCTCATCACTGTAAAAGATGTCTAGGTGCACTGCGTAATGCGATAACTGCAAGTAGAAGGGCTTGTCGGCTTCTACCTGTTGCTTCATGAATTCCGTGGCTCTATCGGTCATGGAATAAATTAGCTTGGGATCCACCACTGCTGCCGGTCCACCAGTTCCTTTCGCTCCCCCCGTTTCATTTCCCGTTTTGCCATCGCTAAGGTCATATCCCATCTCTTCAGGGGAAACCCCGTCGAAGCGTGAATCCCATTTTCCAAAATGTGCAGTCACATAGTTCGAATTAGCCATCTTCAACATCCTGGGAATGCTCAGCTGTTCACGATACCGCCGCGCCCACCCAGGTTGATCTTTTTGATAAACATGACGAGCAGGGGTTTGACCAATACAGAATGCGCGTCGCGTCGGACAGCAATATGGAGCAGGGGAGTACCCCCTAGAGAACTGCATACCAGCCGCAGCAAATCTTTCGAGATTCGGAGTCTCGAAGTAATCCGATTTCGTATTTTCCCTACCTGGAATCATCTCAACGGAGCTGCCTACCCAGCTTTGATCATCGCTAAGAATCACAATGAAGTTGGGCGATTCGGCCAATGTGATATGCGACGCGAAGAAGCAAGAAACCAACACAAATAGCATAACTGTCTTTTTCATTTTTGTTCTTTTCGACTACCTTGCTTCACTCGTAATCAGACAACACAAACAGCGACCATTCTACATGGCATTCAAAGTGAATTCAGATAGGCTAGCAAGTCCGCCACGTCCTGAAGGCTCGCACCTTGGAGAAGTCCGGTCGGCATGAGAGACTCTGACGCAGTTCGCTGCTGTCTAATATCCTCCGAATTGACTCGCCGAGTCTGCGCCTGGGCGTCCAGTAACGTGAGCCCATCAACGCTCTCATAGACTTTAAAGCCCACAACGACCTCACCGTCTTCGGTCAGAATTTGAATTGCCCGATAGCGATCCGAAATTGCATCACTGGGCTCCACCGTCGACTTGAGCAAATCCGCAGAACCAAAACGCTTACTGATGCCTTCCAGCGAAGGCCCCAGGGCTTTCGCCGCGTTGTGGCAGCGAGCACACTGCCTAGCAGCGAAAATCAACTTCCCTCGGAGCTTCTCGCCCTCAAGCTCGTTGATCGCGTCGAGATTGTTCATCCAATAATCTTGGTCCGGGCTTTTTTGCGTCCGCTTAATCCGCTCACCTGTCAGTTCAAAGATCACGGCGCTAGCTTTCTTGCTCAGTCCGGGATCAATCCATTGCACCGCCTCACTCAGAGGCTTGACATAGGCAGTCTTGGGTTGCGAGCACATCCTTTTCCAAGCGATAGGTTTGAGTTCAGGATCCCGCGCCCATTGCAGAAGAATATCACTCGGTACTTCCACGCCAGAACGATCGATGAAACGTGCCACACTTGCATCACGGCGGCTAGCACTCTGTCTCAACAATTTGCCCGCCGCCATCGCGCGCGACTTTTCGTCCAAGGCGCCGCACCAAACCAAATGCGAAGGATCTCCGAATTCAGGAGCCTCGATTAGCATTCCTCCGAGCCCAGTAGCTTTCGTATTGAGGGCTCGAAAACACTCTTCCAAACGCGGCGTCCAGTTTCGATCCACGTTTCTCCCAAGCCTTTTTATCTCTGCCGGAATTTCCAGCATAACATCGGCCATCAGCAAAGCTTCGTCCCTGGTAAATGCTGGATTCACCCGAGCCAACGCGAGCAAGCGGTGCAGTTTTCGAGATGGATCGCTTGTTCTGCGCAGCTCCTTCAACAAAATGGTTTTCGCCAGCTCTGAGCACGACGCGATCACGGCCAATCCGCGGACAGCTTCTTCGCGAACTGCATAAACAGCATTGGGCCGTTCTAGAATGTTCAGCAATGCAGCTTCCCAGCGCGAAGCAAGATCACCTGCTTCTACTGGCCGCAAAGTCCGATATGCGTCAAAGACGGCGGCTTTCTGGCGAGCATCTCGACCATCAGATTTCAGTGTTGCTCCGCATCCTCCGAATAGATCCAGTAGTACTCGCATCGCAGCAACTTGCGAAGCTGAATCGGAATCCATCGCTTCCAATACTTCAATTGCACCGTCCAACCTTTGACCTTGCCCAACTGAGTTCAAATACTGATAACGCTTTTTCGCTTGCGCATTCAAGCTTTGATAAAGTTGGCTATCCGGAAGCAATTCTGACTCGGCAGGTTCTGGCTGCGTTCTTGCTGATGCAACTTTGTATTCTTCTTCCCTATCTACGATGTAAACTCCGCCGCGACTGCGACGACCACCCACACTGACGGCCAGAGCCCCGTTTGGAAGAACGTCAATATCTGTGACAGCAAAGCCGCTGGTTCCTGCTGGCTGCACCATGACTTCAGTTTCTCCATTTGCCCGGACGGCAAGAATTCGGCCAAATGTCCAGTCTAGGACGATGTTTGCCTGATAAAATCTCGCCGGCAAACGATCACTTCGATAATTTAAGACACCCGTGGGCGATCCGCGTCCGAATTCAGCCAGCACCGTTGGCATGGCCGGGTCGTAATTTGGGACTTTCCAATTGCGTGTCACCCAGCCAGCATCGTCACCGGCCTGCACCTGGTAGACACGAGTAGGACGATACCATGGCAAGGAGACTTCGCGTTCTCCATCACTGTCAAAAGTAATGATGCTGCCGTCAGCGGCAAAATCAAAATCGTACGCGTTGCGAAATCCATGTGCCCATACTTGCCGCTGTTGCCAATCGGAAGAAATTCTAAAAATGACACCGGCCCTTGGATTCTCAACTGGAGAAGCAACGTTAGGAATTTTCGAATTGTCGACACCATTGCCAACGATGAGATACCAGAATCCATCTGGCCCCATCCGCAGCGCATGCGCATGATGCTCTCCACCCGTTTTAATTGCCAGTACGCGTTCCGGTTTCAAACCTCCAGAATCTGATGTTTCTGCGATATTTTGCGTTTCCAGATTCAGTCGCCAGACTCCGTCGTTCGCCACAAAATAGAGATACGGCCGATGAAAGAGCAGCCCATGCGCCCCGTGGCGGAGCGTCGAAAAAATCTCCTCGGTGCTTTCGAATTCGCCGTCCCGATCCTGATCAACGAGACGACGGATGTAACCAGGTCCTGATACTGCAATCGCCCCATTCCAATCGACTGCCAAGCTTGAGCAATCTGGAACAAGATTGTCGTCCGCAACTTTTCGAATGCTCAAACCTGGAGCCAAGTCCAAAGTCTCTTGTGCATGAAGTCCAAGCTGGTGAATTAGAAGACTTGCAAGCAAGGCACTGAGGAATCGCAATGGAAGCATCAAAGCAAAACTCTTATTGGACGAGGAAGGAAGGCATGATTCAGAGGATTGAACGGTGGAAGTAGCTTCCCCAGATTATCACACAAGCGGAAGTCGTTAAAAGTGGGCCCTCAAATACAAAACGTTTTCGCCATGCCAGTGCCGGCTCTGCCCAACCTTGCCTAACGAAATAATTGCCCGCAAACGGAAACCATGGTAAAACGCAGTTTGCTGCTGCAACTCGCGCAATCTCTTCTCTAGCATTTGGGGCGGCCAAATTCTTTTCTTTAGAGCAATCTTTTCAGCGCAAGGTAGCAGACATGACTATCCACCGAAGAACGTTCCTACGCACCGGTGTCACGGCGGGAGGAACTGCAGCACTGACAGCGTCTCTCAGGACAGACCGTCGTGCTAGTCCGGCTCAAATCCCATGGGAAAGCCCGATACCTTACGAGGAGCAAATCGAGAGCCCAGTGCATGCACTCCGCCCGGTAATCGGCGACGGAAAATGGATCTTTAATGAGCCACCTAAAGAGACGGGCTACTTGGAACCGCGAACCTTTGACCTTTCACTTGAGATGCATCTGCGCGGCGTGGGGCCCGCGCGAAACATTTCAGCCTTTACCGCTGCCCCAGTAGAATTTCCGGAGCAACCAATTGAGAATATACGAATTGAACGCCGGGGATGCCAAGCCGCGGTTCAGGTACTCGCGTCCACCGCAGCCCGATTTGCGCTCTCCGCGGAAACGATTGCAGCCGGCCAAATCATC
Source organism: Planctomycetota bacterium (assembly GCA_039030255.1). Classification (GTDB taxonomy): domain Bacteria; phylum Planctomycetota; class Planctomycetia; order Pirellulales; family Pirellulaceae; genus Aureliella. Next base: position 5,703 of record JBCCEO010000342.1, read on the forward strand.
TCTGCAGTGGCAAGGTACCGACTAAAGCTGGCGAAATCTCATATGGGATTTCAAGAAGCAATGTTTCCCGAAGTGCAAGAGATTCCGCGCGAAGATCGGATCAATTTGGGTGACGGACCTGGAATTCGAGCCTCCAGTCGCGCAGTCCGCTCGGTCGCAAAGGAAGTAGCAGGCGACTTGAGGCACCCTTGGCTCATCGCTAAGACATTTAGACAATGGGTATGGGACAATATCAAGGGACAGCATCAAGATTACACCAACGTCGATACAGCCTTGCGAAAACGCGTTGGCGACTGTGAAGAACGAGCAGCGGTATTTGTTGCTCTTTGCCGAGCCTGCAATATCCCTGCTCGACTAGTTTGGGTTCCCAATCATAACTGGGCCGAATTCATGCTGGTCGACGAAGCAGGAAAACCACATTGGATCCCAAGTCATACGTCGGCCTACAGTTGGTTTGGCTGGACTGGCGTTCATGAACTCGTGTTGCAGAAAGGTGACAAGATTCCCATTCCGGGCAAGCCGCCAGCACGATTGATCTACGATAACGTGCGTTGCATTGGCCAGCGGCCAGACTATTTTTTCACCGCAAGCCTTCAACCCGTTGCTGAAAGCGCGGAAGACGATGCCGGCCCTGGTGCAAGACAAAAGCTAAAAAGCGGACAGTGGAAACTCGTGGGCGATCACGATGCCCAAAAATTCATGCGAGTATAGTGTGCGTCTAGGGTGAGCCGGATTTTCCAAGCTTAAGCAGTGGCTCAACTAATCAATTTCGAAACAAACTTCAATTATGAGCAGGACCATGGTCTCGCGCATCATAAAATCCACAATATTGGCTTGCCTCATTGTTGCGTGCAGCTTCGGGCTGAGATTACAAGGCAACGAGATCTATTTTCCAAGCGGCGATGAATGGGAAACAGTCGAGCCTGAGTCTGTTGGCTGGGATCGGAAAGGCTTGGACAAAGCTTTAGATTTTGCGATGGAACGCAAATCCTCCTCAGTGGTTGTGCTTCACCGCGGGAGAATTCTCGCGCAACGCCATGTAGAAATTGCGCGGGCGGGACGTTATGGAGCAATGGTTACCGGCCGAACGAGTTCTGGGAACGCAATCGAAGACGTTGCTTCCTGTCAAAAGAGCATAGTTAGTTTTCTAGTTGGTGTTGCGATAGAGAAAGAACTTGTCGAGCTCAAGCAACCCGTTCACCAATACTTAGGAAAGGGCTGGTCGAACGCTTCGGCAGAGCAAGAGGAAAAAATCACTTTGCAGCACTTGTTGTCCATGACCAGCGGACTCAACACACGGCTTAATTTTGAGCAGGCCGCTGGCAAAAAGTGGCGTTACAACACGAATGCTTACGCGAAGAGTTTGCATTGCCTCGAATCCGCATCCGGTTTGACTGCGAATGAACTAACGCAAGCCTGGTTGACCGAACGAATCGGAATGCAAGATTCCGAATGGACTCCTCGCCCCTGGCAGAAAAACACGGGGGCGGACGCAAACAGCCGTGGCTTTTCGACATCCGCATTAGATCTTGCCCGTTTCGGTCTGTTAATTTTGGCCCAGGGTAGGTGGAAGGACGTCCCATTGCTTCGAGAACGGGAATACCTTCAGAAATCACTCTCTAGCTCGCAAACGCTCAACCCATCCTACGGGCTTCTATGGTGGCTGAATGGTAAAAGCTTCGCGATTCGTGGAGCAAAAATGACAAAAGGTCCGCTGCTTACGGACGCGCCCGACGACCTTGTTGCCGCGCTTGGTGCACTTGGTAGAAAATGTTACGTTGTTCCGTCAGAACAACTTGTTGTGGTACGCCTAGGCGACAATCCTCAGGGATCTTTAGGGGCGTCGAACTTCGACGCTAATTTCTGGAAGCTGTTGATGCAGGCCAAGAATTGAGCCATTGCTCACAATCAGAAATCACAATCGCTACAATCGCCTGACGAATCTGCGCATTCGTAGAGTAAAAGCCAGTCACGAATGCCTTTTGTACGCCATGCAATTTCTTCAAGCTAATGTTCTGGTGGTGTTCGGATTTGCCCCAATCCTCAGGTGCTACATAATGAGCTTTAGAGACTTTGAATTTGTTGAAAGACGTGATCGCCGCTACGAAATCGATCAGAATGGCATTCGTATTCTTGTACATCGCCCAGACGGCCAGCAACAGGAACCCCTCGAAGCCCTGCCCTTAGACATTTCTGCCAACGGCATAAAGCTCCGAACAGATCTGATGACCAACATCAAAGGACCTGTGCAATTGGAGTTCTTCTCCGAAAATGACGCGGATAGTTTTTGCATAACGGCTGATGTCTGCTGGAGGAAAGTGCACACCTCCAGA
>JBCCEO010000343.1:0-8028 GCA_039030255.1 Planctomycetota bacterium
CGCCGGGCGTGAGCCACTCGTGTGCGTCGTGCTCATCGGAGCGCTCCACCTCCCCGGCGAGCCAGCGGGCCCGGTACACCACCACCGCCATGGGTCGCCCCGCGCGCCGCGCCGTGGTCCGACCCAACTTCAATTCGCGTTGCATCACAAAACTTGACGACACCAGCTCGCTCGGCCCGAACAACCATCGCGCTGTTCGTGGCAACTTCCCGCTCCATACCAGTACCCACGATCGGCGGCTCGGCAACCAGTAATGGCACAGCTTGCCGCTGCATGTTCGATCCCATCAACGCTCGGTTAGCATCATCGTGCTCCAAGAAGGGAATCAAACCAGCAGACACACCCACCATCTGGCTCGGTGCAATATCCATGTACTGAACTTCGTCAGGCTGAACGATCTGGAAATCGGCACGGTAGCGGGCGATCAAATTCGCTCCCGCAACCAAGGCTCCCTTATCGTCAACTTCTGTATCCGCTGGACAGATGTGCGCGTCTGCTTCTTGATCCGCACGCAGCCACTGAACTTCCTGCGTCAAAGTCCCCTTCTTGATCACGCGGTACGGCGTGATGAGGAACCCATAATCGTCCACACCAGCGTAGATCGCCAAGGAGCTAATCAACCCGATGTTCGTACCTTCAGGAGTTTCAATGGGACAGATTCGACCGTAGTGCGAAATATGCACGTCACGCACTTCAAAGCCAGCACGCTTTCGATTCAAGCCACCAGGTCCAAGAGCTGAAAGACGTCGCTCGTGAGTCAATTGACTGAGAGGATTCGTCTGGTCAACTACCTGCGAAAGCTCACCTCGACCAAAGAAATACTCGATGGCCGCACTAATGCTCTTCGGATTCACCAAGCTTCGCGGAGACATCTCATCCGCTTCCTTTAAGCTCATACGCTCCTGAACCGTTCTCCGCAGCTTGAGGAAACCCTTGCGAAGTTCTTCGCAAGCTAGCTCGTCGATCGTACGCAAACGACGATTGCCTAAATGGTCAATGTCGTCAAACTGAGCACGAGAATCAGGATCGAAGAGATCCATCATATATTTGATCGAAGCAATCAAGTCTTCTGGACGCAGCGTCATCTCCTCTTCGTCCACATTCAAATCAAGCTTTCGATTCAAACGGAATCGACCAACGCGACCGAGTCGATAACGATTGACGTCAAAGAACTTCTCGTGGAACAGCGTACGAGCCTTTTCCAGCTGCGGTGGATTGCCCGGACGCAAACGCTGGTAAATACGCAATAGTGCTTCTTCGTGACTGCTGGTATTGTCCTCGGCCAATGCATTGGTCAGCAAGGGAGCCTTGGGAGCCTCCATCACATCGACTTCGCCAACACCCGACGTGCAAATCAGCTCTGCAATATCGGCAGAGATTTTAATACCTGCCTCCAGAAGTACTTCGCCGGCGCGCTCCGAGTCGCTCGGATAAACAATGTCATCTGCAGCAACCTTGCCTTCCAACTTAGCCGCGCTTCGGCCATCGACGACCTTTTCCGTCTTCACGTCATAGAAAACAGCCAGCAAATCTCGGTCGGTGCTGAACTCCGGCCCCATGGCTCTCAACAAAGTCATCACCGAGAACTTACCGCTCTGGTCGATACGAACGGTCAGGCTATCTTTCTTGGTAATATTGACTTCAATCCAACTACCGCGCTCAGGAATCACACGGCAACTTGGCAATTTACGATCCGTTGTCGCTTCGATTTCCTCCACAAAGTCAACACCTGGACTACGGTGCAACTGGCTCACCACCACGCGCTCCGCACCGTTGATGATGAACTCACCGCCGCCAAGCATGATCGGAATGTCGCCCAGGTAAACTTCTTCTTCGATCGGCTGCTCGCGATTCAAGCGCAACCATACCTTCATCGGCTTGCCGTAGGTCAGCCGCAGCTGCCGACACTCCGAAGGTGTGTACCGGGGCTTTCCAAGCTCGAAGCGCAAGTACTCAAGACTTACCGTCTTATCATAGCTTTCAATCGGAAAGATCTCTTGAAATACGGACTCCAAGCCCATATCCTTCCGATTATCTGAGGGCAAGTCTTCTTGCAGAAAAGCTGCGTAGCTCTTCGTTTGCAAATCCGTCAGACTTGGGATTGCCAATCCGTCCAATCCGGAACCAAATCGGCGAACATCAGTAGGTTCTAGGCGACGTTTTGAAGATGTAGCCATGGACGTCAGTTACTCCTAATGAGGCTGCTAAGCGTGCTCGTTCGCGGTCCATCCAGACCCCGATCACCAGACACTCTCAGTCGGTTACTCGTTTTCTCTGTTCGTTTGCTTTTGCTGCAGGCTCGCACCTGCAGACCGTCTTGCCCAGCGTCTAAACAGGCAAAACTTTGCCTGAAGGTCCGTTTCGTCTCATCGCAGTCGGTCAAACGGCGAGCAATTGGCCTGAACCAGGGGCATGTCCCTCTTAGCAGGCCGAATCTTGATCAATGAGACTTGGAAAATCGAGGTTTCGGAAAAACGAGACCTAGACGCGGGTCCGATGTCGGAAGTTCACGTACCTTTTCCAGAAAACGGCTGCAGAACGACGCGTCCAGACAGGCATTTTGTGTTTGCGCAGCTTTAAGCAGGGATCCTGACACTGTGCGCGCAGAAGAGAGATTTCTGGAGAAAGATGTGAGCTGACCGACATGCGGATGACAAATATATCCGACTCAGCTTGCCCTGACAAACCCAAGTTAGGCACTAGTTTACGAATTTCCTCCAGTTTGGCCCGAAGCCTGCAGTGCCCAATATCACCCCTTTTTGGCACATTTAGTGCTCCTATCGTTCTATAAAGCCATCCTTGCGTACTTTGATAGCCCAAAAATGGCAGCCGCGAAGCCGTGCCCCCGCCGTCCGCGTTCATTCTTTCTCGCGGACTTTTTCACGCAGAACCTTGGGCCTTAAGATATTGCGACTTGAGTATTGAAGAAGCTGCCTCCTCAGACGCACCGATGCCCTTAAGCTTGACAAGGAACCATTAATGGAAGACTAGACTTCTGGATTTCACCGGTAGTCTGTGGCTACTACTTTGATGGCGCCCGAGCGCCTAATTCTCTAGAAGCAGCCGCTCTACCGTCTCCACAATAAGACGTTCGCTTGTCCCATCCGTTGCATATTCTGGCACTAAACTCACAACCCCGTGTCGGTCGATGATCACGGGCTGGGGTATGGAATAGACACTATAGGCATCGGCCAGATTTCCCGATTGATCCAGTATCGAAATGAAGGGCACTTCATGCTTCACCAAAAACGCTTTGACTTCGGCCTTGAGTTTCGAAGCACTGCTGCGTGTCATTTCTTCCGCGGAAGCCGCGCGTCTCGGCTGCGCGACAGCAACAACTACGAGCCCCTTCGGTTCATAATCCTGCAAAAGATCTTTCAATATCTCGATAGATTGAAGGCAGGGAGGGCACCAAGTAGCCCAAAACTCGAGAATTACGACTTTTCCTTTCAAGTCAGCCAACCTCACGCTCTCGGAATCAACATCAGGCATATCCTGCCAACCGGGGGCCGTCTTGCCAACCAATTTCTGCCGACCGATAGATTTCTTGAGCCGCGTTTCCAGCCCGTCTAGAACAGTGAGGTATCCATCAATATCGGTATCAAACTGTTCAGGCGTTGAATTCCGCAACTGCTCCAATTCTGTTCGAAGCCCCAAGATCTCGTTCGCAGCATGGTCTGGCGCCCAAGCAATGCTGGTAGAAACAGTCGAACTCACATAGGTAAAGTACGGATCAAAGAAACTGAGTCGCGAAGCAAATGGCTCCTCTCTCAATAGTGAAACAACCTTCGCGTGACGTGTTTGCGCACGCTCCGGCAAGGCCTCAGCAATAGAGTTCCAAGACATCGCGCCAAGTTTTGCCAGGAGACTACGATCAGCGCTACTTGCGTCGTATGTAGCAATAAATCTCGAAAAGTCCTTTTCAAGCACGCGGTTCGTTTCTTCGAATTTCTCTAATTCAACGAGCAACCTGCAATGCGAACTGGTCAGGATATAGAACGATTCTTGAAGCTCTTTGCGATACGACCCTACACACTGATGGCATTCGCGAACTATCTGAACACGCTCTTGAACCGTTAAATCAGAACATTGAGCCAAGAAGGAGCAAGTAGCTACCTTGACCAAAGCACTTTTGGCACTTCGGTCTTCGCGTTCGATGAACCAGTCGTGCTGCTTGCGCAACATCTGTGTGCTCTCGGAATCTGATTTATCGCCGTAAAGAAACAAAACGATATTGAATTCCGCGACTACCTCATCAAAGCTACCTTCTACATACGACAACTCGATCGCTCGCTCCATGGCGCCAAAACGGCCGGCCGCAAACTGCGACTGAAGCTCCAAGTGCAACGGCTCTTGAAATTCGGCAGCGAGCAAGCGTCGGCAGCGCGCTGACTGAGCAATACCTGGACTAAGCTGCTGTACTCCGCTGCATTTCTCAGCAAATTCAAAAAACACGCAACACATGGCAGCCAGCAGAACAAAGCACTTTATTCGGCCTTGCGCCGGAATTACTGTCGATCGACTTCGCATTCGCAATCTCCTACTCTTACTGAGTGGGCGCAAATTCTGGACAATAGGGAGCAACCACAACATTCCGGGACGAATCAGGATTTCGTTTTGCGTAAAACAGACCTCCCCGAACTTCCGCACGCTTCTCACATAGTTCCTTTTTTTGACCCAGGAAAGGGAGGCTGGCATGCGTAATGGCAAACTACTCGATTTAACTCTGATTCGCCCTATTGAGCATTCTACGCTGCTGTAAACAAAAAGTCGCGTCCGCTAAACTGAATACAACTGAACACCTTTCATTGTGACGCAACGCTAAAACCAATGCCTTTCGGGCGTGGTCCGAAATCGGGTGCCCAAGGGCGTTCAGGTACCCGTTCCAAAGAATTGGCCGTAACAAGCTAAGCCTGTTTGGCTCCGAATACACTATCGATTGCGGCCTGCTTTACGTCAGGAAAAAGGTGTCTGTATCGTCGCCGCATTTCTTCGGTTGAATGGTCAACGAAGTCATCAACGATCCTGTGGTCCTCCTGCAGAGGATGAGTTTGAGAGATGGAAGGGCCGAAAGTCTTGACGACTGCCGCTACTAGTTTCGGCAGGCGCTGAGAGGTGCGCGGCGGCGGTGGAGAAGGGGTAGCAAGCAGAAGAGCCAGGCGAATGCAGCGGGTTCGGGGATCGCGGCGAAGGCGTTGAGGTCTTGGGTACGAAGATCATTTAGCTGCTGAAGCGAGAGTATCCCGGAGGCATCAGTCGAGGAGCCGTAGACGCGCATGTTGTCGAGCCAGCCGTCAAAGGGTCGATCCTGTCGCGAAAGAAATAATCGCGAGCTATTCAAATCCACGGACTGACGATCTAAGGTTTGCGTCGAGGATAGCAAAACGGAAGTCAAATCTGAGCCAACGTAAAAACTGACGTTGTTCGCGATTAGAGTTCCGTCATAGCTGACCGCGAAAAACACCCATTCGTTCTGGGCATTCCAGTGGCCAAAGGTCGACACGATAGAATCGCTCGACGAGTGACTGTCGACAAATAAGCGAAGATATCCATCGTTGATCGCGGTGAGCTTGAAAGCATCGGTCTTAAAGAGTTCCACGTCATCGCCAATCGCTTGAGTCCCATCAGTTTTGAACCAACCGGTAAGTGTAAAAGACTGCAGGTTGTCCAAGAATGTCGCGTTGCCGTCGGTACGTCCATAATTACCATCACCAGTCCCCATGCTCGTTGCATCGGATAGATCGTATCCATAGTCGTCGGGATGCCCGGTGACGCCCGTTCCCGATGGACCACGCGGCGTAGTATCCTTACCGCCTACAGCTAGACGGGCGAACAAGCTGGTCGCCTCGCTACCCGTACTGATCAGTCCGTCCGCCTTGCTTGGATCATCAAATTTGTATTCGACCAAGGGCGTAATCGGTTGGGCCATTAAGGTCGCCAGCTCCAAGTAGTTTTGACTAGTAGCGGCATCGGTCGCAGCAGTCACTGCCGAAGCATATAGAAAGCCTTCGATCAGATTCTTGGTTTCCAAGTTCTTCGGTGCACCACTTCGACTTGGCTCCCCGATGCGTGTACTGTCGCTTACATCTACGTTGCCGAGTGAATCAACGCGACTCGTAAACTGCGCTAGTTGATCGGTCATCGATTGGGCAATGTCCGCTTTGATCTGTGCATCGCTTGCAAACTGGTAATAACGCCCGAGATAAGTTAGGCCAATTCCCTGATAGTTGAAATCAAATCCTCCACGTTCTGGTAATACTCCCTGCACGTCCTGAGTCGCCAAGCCCTGGTTTACCAGACTCTGAGCCTCCGCACTCAGCCCTGCGTTGCCGCCAGCCAGGGAAGCGGCCATTTCGAGTGCAGCAGCACGCAGGAAATAGCGATGCGCAAACGGCTCTAGGTTGACATCTTTTTGTGGTTCGGTGACGGCTGGATCGGACATATAGGCGGCGGTCTGTTGAATCTTGGCTCCCCACGTCGCGGGCGCAGAATGAGAATTGGCATGATTCAATAGAACTGAAGCCCTTGTTGTTGCTTCCAAAAACAACGAAGTACTGTGCACGGCATCACCAGTTCCTGGGAAGGAGCCATCCGATGCATGCTGCTGCTGGAAGCCCCAGTCCAGTATCAACTCACCCGTGTCGACCGTGCTTTGAACTCCGCTCTGAATCCCCGCCGCTATCCAACTCGCGCCGTGCCTTTGCTGTTCAATGAAGAACTCGTTTGCACTGCCATTTTCCCAGTCAATATTCACACCGATTGCACCGTAAGCGGAAGGCTCCGAAGACAGCTGACTAGAATCAGAGTAGATCGCACCCACCATCAATGGATGATAGGTAACATCGAAGAAACCCTGATCCTGGCCGGAGCATACATTGACACCGGCACACCACAGCAGGCAAGCAACAAGACAATTTTTTGAGACGCAGCGAGCCGCAATCATGCAAAGGAACCTATGTGTATGCGTTTTATTGACGCCTAGGTTCCAGGTTCTTTGAGATTCAAGTGATTGTCAAATTACCGACGACGAGCAGAGCACCTCAAGTCACTGCATCATTTTTCAAATATTAACATCAGTAATGTTTACCGGCGGGTGGTAACCATCATGCTCTGCAGAGGGGCACTCAAGGAGCATTTGATTGCGGGGGCATTGCAAAAGGTTGCCTGACGTGTTTTCGACTGACGCATTTACGACTGAATTTTCTAGCAACGTTCGGATATCCGATTTTCAACAATTCGCATCGGACCATGCTTCACGATCCTTCGACGCGTATATTGCACCCGAAAAAATTGCGTTAATTCGCCATAGCCATTCGTCGCGCAGGGCAGGTCATCGCCCGGCCCCAATCCACCTTGGCGCCATTGCGCCCCGTTTGCTACATAGCCCGGATTGAAATCACGCATTCCCCAACGATCCAATCGAAAGACTTCTAGATTTGGTACCGACACTTTGCGCCAAGATTGGACCGTGTTGTATTCTTGGCCTTTTCATTGCCAGTTCAAATGGCTGCGCGCTGCTGGGACCAATGTCCCCCTTGGGGCCACTGGAAAGATCACTGATTTACCATCCTGCCAAATCAGCCGCAGGAGTGGCATCCCGTCAAGCCCCTGATCTTGAAGACGCACATTTTGAATCCGCCGATGGAACGCAGCTCCACGGCATCTTCATGGATCACCCCAATCCCGTTGCGGTAGCTCTTTGGATGCATGGCAATGCGGGGAATGTATCTCACCGGATTGATTCACTACGGTTGCTGAACCAACGTCATCGCTTAGCCGTGTTGGTCTTTGATTACCGTGGATACGGGCGAAGTGAAGGAGACGGAATTCCAACACAACTCCTGAAAGAAGCCGCCACAGAGCTGGCTCCTTCGCTTGCTAAGCTACTCAACAAGTCATTCCAGACAGGAACCACCCCTCAGGAGTGGAGAGACGCCACAATCACACCTATCTACAAACAAAAAGGCAAAAAATCCGACCCATCCAATTACAGACCGATCTCTCTCCTGCCAATCATATCGAAAGTAC
>JBCCEO010000344.1:0-8028 GCA_039030255.1 Planctomycetota bacterium
GAAGAGGGTTGCAATACTCCCCCACTCTCCTCATCTTTCCTGGATTAGTGAGACCTTGCACAGCAATAGAAACTGCCTTGGAGTAGAAGAGTGAATGATACATCAGATACACGAGTACATATCGAACATCATTGGGAATGGAAGGACGAAACGAAATACTGGGAAGACTTGCCCAACGAACTATTTTCACTAAAACGCGATTACCAAGACGACAAGCTGAATGAGAAAGACAAGCAAATGGCGTTTGTCGTCTTTGCAGCCTTCGCACTTGAAAAGATCGACGAATAGGCCAAGACTTGCGTCAGGGGCCCAGTGCTGTAGTGCTACTTCGCTACTGGCTCAAGGATAATGTTTCGATACAGGACGGATGTGTGATCGCCTTGCAAGAAGATTGGCCCCGGCTTGGTGTCATCGGCGTTTATCCCGCCTCCGGTACAACCCATCAATGGTTGATTGTCGATCACTAACTTTCCATTGAGTTGCACGGAAATATGACGATCAACGAGCGTGAGGACATACTTGTTCCATTCTCCGCCTGGATTTCCCGCATTCTCGCTGGGAGTAATTCTACCGAAGATTGCCCCAGGACCGGAACGCCCCTGCATACGGCTATCACGATCGACTACTTGTGCCTCGTAGGTACCTCTCAAATAGATACCACTGTTGGCGTTCTTTTCCACGTTGTACTCAATGGACAATCGAAAATCTCCAAAGCTGCGTTCAGTTACCAAATTCCCAAATTCTCCATAGGCTGAAAAATCCGTTTTGGGCGTCTCATTAATGAGCACTCCATCTTCTGCTCGCCAACCATTTTTCTTGTCTGGATTCGAAAGCTTCCAGCCTTGCAATGTCTTTCCATCGAACAATTGAATCGGAGTAGAAAACTTCACTTGGGCAAGATCAGGCCGTGGAGGCATTGGCGGCATTTTCGTGCCAACCAATTCAATTTTTTGTGGCGATTGTTCCGGTGCATTCAGGGCCGTTTGCTCCGCGTAAAGGGTAAGCCCATCACCATCATGCACGACGGTAATTGGCTGCTTGAGCACCCAAACATCTTTGGGATTCCCATAGGGCCTCCATTTCACATTGCGTTTGAAAGTAAGTTTGCCTTCTGCGACCTGAAGATCATTCACTGTCCTGGGATTTCCAACGCTCCAAAGCAGACTTGCACTTGGCCCCTCCGCCGCATCAAACACGCCCAGCCAAGCAGGATTTCCGTCCGGCAATTCAAAGGCCCATGTTCCAACGAACGGCTTCAAATTCTCAGAATCCTGGGCAAGCCCTGGGCGAACCAACGAGAAGGAAAACAGGACTAGCCCAGCAACGATTTGTCTCACCGAATTCGCGGAATTTTTCATTTAAACACTCTCTCGTAACGGTCCCCTGCGGGCTTCGGATTGGCTTTTGAGCGGCAACTGGTATTTCGAACCCGCATTTGTTCGCGCCCAACAATTTCGCAGGAAGATTATAAAGCGGTGCACAACAATGTCAGTGATCCTAGTTCATGTGAACTAGGAACCACTCCGACGAAAAAAGCCGTTCCGAAGAACGGCTCTGATGACTTATTTTCCAACCAAGAAGTTACTCTGCTGGTGGAGGCTCATCCGCAGGTGGAATCTGATCCATTGGATCAGGAATCTGCTCGGGAATTTGAGGCGGGATCTGTTCAGGAATCGCATCCGTTGCTGGTGGAATCTGATCAGGGATCCCGTCTACTGCCGGTGGAATCTGATCCGGGATAGCATCGGTTGCCGGTGGTATCTGATCTGGAATCGCATCCGTAGCAGGAGGAATCACCGGTTGTTCCTCTGGCGTATCTGCCAAGGGCGAAGGGTTGGGTGAGTCCGCTGGCGGCGTATCAAAGGCAGGTGCATCGCTGATCGGTGAATCAGCAATCGGCGAATCAGCGATCGGTGACGCTGGAAATGCAGCTGGCGCCTCGATCGTCGGCGTTTCCACGACCGGCGAATCGGCCAATGGCGTTACACCTCCACCGATCAACGCATCTAAACTCGGTGCATTCGGGTCGATGGCCGACGGTGGCTGCCCGCCCTCTGGTGCTGGGCTTTGATCAAGCAAGGTGAAACGGTCGCCTTCGATGGCTTCGCTTCCACGATTAACCAAATCTTCTAAGGCTTCGCGACGGTAGGATACTTCCGATTCTTGGAAGGTTCTGAAGCCAGTCCCCGCTGGAATCAGGTGTCCAAGAATCACGTTTTCCTTCAAGCCCACAAGTTTGTCGACTTTACCAGCGAGAGCCGCTTCGGTAAGAACCTTGGTGGTTTCTTGGAAGCTCGCCGCCGAGATAAAGCTGCTACTTTGTACCGAAGCCTTCGTGATACCCAACAACTGGGTGCTCGCCGTAGCTGGCTTTGGCTTCTTGCCCTTTGCAGGGTTACCGCCAAGGCCTTCGATCTGCAAATTTGTCTGCTCGAAGGTCTCCTTGGGAACTAATGTGTCAACGGCGTAGTCGCTGTCGCCTGCGTCGGAGATTTTCAAGCAGTTCGCGAGTTCGTCATTGACGCGGCGGAACTCAAATTTGTCCATCACCAATCCGGGTAGCAGCGAAGTATCACCAGGTGTATCGATTTTCACCTTTCGAAGCATACGTGCAATAATGACTTCCACGTGCTTATCGTTGATTTCAACTCGCTGACTTCGATAAACCTGTTGAATCTCGTGTGTCAGGTATTGCTGAACAGCTTCCTCACCACTAACTCGCAAGATATCGTGCGGCACCAATGGCCCATCAACCAGGGCCTGGCCAGCCTTCACTTCATCGCCCGTGTGAACGAGGAAGCGCTTTCCGTGTGGAACTAAGTGTTCGTGCTCGGCACCACTATCGGTCTTCACCATGATGGTTCGCTTGCCGCGCCGACGCGTTTGCTGCAATTCAACAATACCGTCGACCTCAGCGATCACAGCCGGATCCTTTGGCTTACGAGCTTCAAAAATTTCAGTGACTCGAGGCAAACCACCCGTGATGTCAGCAACGCCCTTAGATTCACGAGGCATCTGAGCTAGCTCGGTACCTGCAGTGACCATTTCGCCTTCCGCGGTAGTGATCTCAGCGCGTTCCGGCAGATAGTAGACATCGAGGGGCTTGCCGTCAGCATCTTCAACCACAATTTGCGGGTGCAATTCACCCTTGTGATCGACGATTACCTGACGCAAACTTCCGCCTGGGTCGCGTTCCATCCGCATCGTTTCGCCTTCGACAACGTCGTCGAAACGCACCTTACCGCCGACTTCACAGATAACCGGGATCTTATGCGGGTTCCATTCACAGAGAACGGTACCCGGTGCAGCTTCTTCGTCTTCCTTGACCATTAGAGACGCGGCTGCAGGAACATCGAACTTCTCGATTTCGCGGCCCTTGGCATCGAGTAGGACAATCTCACTGTTACGCGTTAGAACGATTTGCACGCCTTCTGCGTTGGTTACCGTTCGCATCTTGGCGAACTTGACGCGTCCACCCTTCTTCGCCTTGATGTCGTGCTCTTCGACAGTCGTGTTCACCGCACCACCGATGTGGAAGGTACGCATGGTCAGCTGAGTACCAGGCTCACCGATCGATTGAGCGGCAATAATTCCGACCGCCATACCTTCTTCGACTTCGGCACCTGTGGACATATCCATGCCGTAACACTTGCGGCAAACTCCAAGGGATGCATCGCAGGTCATCGGGCTACGAACCTGAATCTTTTCGAGACCCATTTCTTCGATCTTACGAGCAATTTCTCGCGTGATCATCTGGTTTTCCTGGACGATCACTTCATCCGTTACCGGATTGACGATGTTCTGCCGGGAAACGCGTCCGTTGATCGAGTCGACCAATCGCACTTCGACCTTCTCACCACGGTAGACAACCCCCTTGGTGATACCTTGGGTCGTACCACAGTCATCCAGAGTGATAACCACATTCTGGGCAACGTCGGCCAATTTACGCGTCAAGTAACCAGAGTCAGCGGTCTTCAAAGCCGTGTCGGCCAACCCCTTGCGAGCACCGTGAGTAGAGGAGAAGTACTCCAGTACTCCCAAGCCTTCCCGGAAGTTAGCCTTAATCGGCGTCTCGATGATTTCACCAGTCGGCTTCGCCATCAACCCCCGCATACCGGCTAGCTGACGAATTTGCTCAATACCACCACGAGCACCAGAGTGAGCCATCAAGTAAACTGGGTTCACGTACCAAGGCCCCAAGTGTTCGTCCTGCTTCATCGCTTCCATCATGTCCTTGGTGATGTTTTCGCGAGCATGCGTCCACTTATCAAGAACCTGACGGTAACGCTCGCCAGCGGTGATCATACCGCGGTCATAACTCTTCTTGAGTTTCATGACGTCTTTTTCGGTGCTAGCGATGAATGTGAACTTCGTATCTGGAGTCACCAAGTCATCCGTACCGAAAGACAGACCACTGCGGGTTGACTCGCGGAATCCAAGCTGATTCATGTCGTCTAACAGATTGATCGTCGCGCGACGACCAAGACGTTGGTAGCAATCGCTGATCACGGAGGCCAGATCGCTGCCTCGTAGCGGGAAGTTGTAGAAGTCCAAACCGTCCGGCAGCATCATGTTGAACAGAACGCGACCGTAAGACGTTTCGATCAAGTCTCCGAACTTGGCGTTGGCCTCTTCTGTCTTCAGTCGACGGTGCTTGGGTAAACGCACTTTGATCCGAGCGTGCAAGTGAATGACGCCTTGATTGAAGGCCAAATCTGCTTCAGCCATTGAGGAGAACACCATGCCTTCGCCCTGCATTCCAGGCTTGTCGATGGTGATGAAGTAACATCCCATGACCGTATCCTGCGAAGGACTCATAATCGGCCGTCCGTTACTTGGAGCGAAAATATTGTGGGTACTCATCATCAAAGTGTGCGCTTCGACTTGAGCCTCCAACGATAGCGGCAAGTGCACAGCCATCTGGTCACCATCGAAGTCGGCGTTAAAGCCCTTGCACACGAGCGGATGCAAGTGAATCGCATTGCCCTCCACAAGGTTTGGCTCGAAGGCCTGAATACCCATCCGGTGAAGCGTAGGTGCACGGTTTAGCAATACTGGGTGATTGCGGATCACCTGCTCCAAGATGTCCCAAACTTCTTCGTCCTTGCGCTCCAACATCTTCTTCGCCGACTTGATCGTATCCGCGTGCCCCAAATCCTTGAGCTTACGAATGATAAATGGCTGGTAGAGTTCCAAAGCGATTTTCTTAGGCAAACCGCATTGGTGCAGTCGCAAACGCGGCCCAACGACGATCACACTTCGCGCCGAGTAATCAACTCGTTTTCCGAGCAAGTTTTCACGGAATCGACCTTGCTTACCCTTGATCATGTCCGTCAAGGATTTCAAAGGACGATTGCTGCTGCCCAATACAGGACGTTTGCAACGATTGTTGTCGAACAAGGCGTCAACCGATTGTTGCAACATTCGCTTTTCGTTACGAATGATGACTTCGGGTGCGTTGAGGTCGACTAGCTTGCGCAAGCGGTTGTTTCGGTTGATGATCCGGCGATACAAATCGTTCAAATCACTGGTCGCGAAGTTTCCGCTGTCTAGCAAGACTAGCGGACGCAGATCCGGTGGAATGACAGGGATCACATCCAAGACCATCCACTCAGGACGGTTGTCGCTGTCGCGAATCGCTTCGACCAATTTTAACCGAGTACTTAGATCTTTCTTCTTCTGCTTGCTCTTCGTTTCCGAAAGATCCTTGCGCAGCTCTTCACCAAGAGCTGTAAGATCGAGATTGGTTAGCAGAGTACGAATAGCGTCGGCACCCATTGCGGCTTCAAAAGCGCCATCGCCATATTGCTGGCGTGCTTCCCGGTACTCCCCTTCGCTCAACAGCGAAAGCTTGACCAAATCGGTTTCTTTCGGATCGAGTACAACGTAATCTTGGAAGTAAATGATCTTCTCAAGACTTGAAGTCTTCATACCAAGTAGTGCACCTAGACGACTAGGCATGGCCTTGAAAAACCAAATGTGCACGATCGGCGCAGCTAATTCAATGTGCCCCATGCGTTTACGACGTACGCGAGAGTGCGTGACTTTAACGCCACAACGATCGCAGATCATCCCCTTGTACTTCATCCCGCGGTATTTACCGCAGGCGCACTCCCAGTCCTTCTCAGGTCCAAAAATTCGCTCGCAGAACAAACCATCCTTTTCAGGACGGTAGGTTCGGTAGTTGATCGTTTCGGGCTTTTTGACTTCACCAAAGGACCAACTGCGAATGTCCTGTGGACGTGCCAAGCTAATCTTGACGGAAGTAAAGTCATTGACGCGATCGTAACTGGCGGTTTCAGTTGTCGACATGAACGCGGCTCCTGGCTAACGGGAAAGGGCTTTGATTCGGCGAAGTTGTTCCAGTCTCCGCTTCGAATAAGTTCCCTTTGCTTGGTTGAATCTGAATTGTGTTGTGGATCAAAATTTGGAAGCCTACCCTGGAGTGTCGCAGGGGAGAGGCAAGACCGCGGCTCCCTGCTGGCCTTGCCCGTGATGAACGACTGAGGACTTAGAGCTTTCTCTTCTCGAGTCGCATATTGAGTCCTAGGCCTCGAATTTCGTTGGTCAAAACGTCGAAGCTAGCAGGCGTGCCGGCTTCCAACGTGTTTTCTCCCTTGACCATCGATTCATAGATCTTGGTTCGCCCTTCCACATCGTCACTCTTGACGGTGAGAAGTTCCTGCAAGATGTAGGCAGCCCCGTAAGCCTCCAACGCCCAAACTTCCATTTCCCCAAATCGCTGACCACCAAAGCGAGCCTTGCCGCCAAGAGGTTGCTGGGTAATCAAGGAGTAAGGTCCTGTGCTTCGAGCATGCACCTTGTCGTCAACCAAGTGGTGAAGCTTGAGCATGTAGATGTAACCGACCGTGGTTTCCTGCTCCATTGGCTCACCGGTACGCCCGTCGATCAAGCGGATCTTTCCGTGACGTGGCAAGCCAGCTTCTTCGAGACAATCATTGATATCTTCCTCTTTCGCACCGTCGAATACCGGAGTTAGCGACTGGAAGCCAAGCTTGGCACCAGCCCACCCCAGGTGCGTCTCAAGAATCTGCCCCACATTCATACGCGAAGGTACACCAAGTGGATTCAGCATGATTTGCAAAGGTGTGCCATCGGGAAGGTGCGGCATGTCAGCAATCGGCAATACCTTGGAGATAACTCCCTTGTTACCGTGACGACCAGCCATCTTGTCGCCCACACTAATCGTCCGTTTGGTGGCAATGTAAACCTTGACCATTTGCAAAACACCACTTCGCAGCTCATCACCGCGTTTCATGCTGTTCAACTTTCGATCGCGGACGTCAATCGCCTCTTCAACTTCAGCCCAATGCTGCTTGTAGACCTTACGCATATCTGCGTGATACTTCTCATCGTGCTTGTTCATCAAACGCGACAAGTTGAAAGTCTGGGCATTCTCAGCCACGAACTTAGGATCTTGATCGCCGGCGAGTGGAGTGCCGTCGTCGTCGGTCAACTTCGAGCCGATCGCCTTTTCCATCTCATCCACGAAAGTGGTGAAGGCTGCCGAGATCTCCGCATTGCCTTCTCCCTCGATTTCTTTCAACTGATCCTCGAAGACCTTTCGCTCTTCATCGGAAAGGCTCATGCGGCGACTGAACTTTTGCGTATCAATCACAATTCCTTCAATACCAGACGGTACTTCCAAGGAATCGTTCTTTACATCCTCGCCCGCACGACCAAAGATCGCGTGCAACAACTTTTCTTCGGGTGTAAGTTCGGTCTTACTCTTCGGCGAAACCTTTCCAACCAAAATGTCTCCCGGCCGGACATAGGTTCCGACTTGCACGATACCAGTATCATCCAAGTTGGACAAAGCCTTCTCGGAGACATTCGGAATATCACGCGTGAACTCTTCACGACCTAGTTTCGTTTCACGAATCTCGACGTCAAAATCTTCGATGTGAATCGAAGTATATGTATCCGCTCGCACCAACTCTTCCGAGATCAACGCCGCTAGGCTTACACCATCCAGGTTTAGGCTCTTCCCTTTTCGCTCGCCGCTAC
>JBCCEO010000345.1:0-8008 GCA_039030255.1 Planctomycetota bacterium
GTTCGCCAACATCGCTCGGCATGAACTGCACTTTCATTATACTTTTTCGAGTTATCTTGATTCGTTATCCCCTTATTCGTTTTAGGCAGATTACCGTCGGAAAGGACCGCCACCTGCTAGTCCACCAACCATTATGGGTAGTCAAGTGCATTGGATTGTTTTTTCACCTTTAATCCATTGCAAAAGCGCTTTCATCCAGTGTATCGAGAAATGAGATTTCTTTCGCGAAATTCCGGAGGATCAGCTTGCCATTCTGAAAGGCTTCTGTCGTCATGGGAACGACGACACCATCGATCGTTTTGTAGTCTTTGTAGAAAGTGTTGGTTTCAACGAAGTCCTCAGTGGCTAGCGAATATACCGGATGAGTAGAGGAGAACATCAAATACGTTGTCGGATCGATGTGCAAGTCGCTGTTCCAGTGGCCATCGAATTCATGGCGCAGAACAAAGAGTGTTTTTCCTTGGGGCGTTGTTGCCAGGGAAACGGTGAGGTCCTCGGGCGATTCTGCGATCGTGAGCAGTTTATCGAAAATGCTTGATGGAAAGGTCTTTGGAGTGTTACTGGGGGAATCCGGGTTGGGCATCCAGTCTCGCTCGCCAATTCGTTGCCAACTTCCGCGCTCGGTGATGACGTACGAAAAGGCGATCGATTCACCAGCAACAGTTGCGTTCACATCACGTCGAAATCGCGACGGAAGGTCAAAATACTCTTTGACGTCTGCGGTTGATCCGGCTGGCAGTCCAGGCACGCCATTTAAATTGAGATGGGATTTTCCAATTCGCGTCTTTTTGAAGTTTTCGCGGCCACCGTGAGCTAGGACAACACGTTCGACGAGGTCAAACGCGTCGGGCGTAATGTCGGCGTCATCGGTCGAAGGTTGTCGCTGCGTGGGCGAGTCAGACTCGGGCAACGACGGTTGCGTGTCGGATTCAGAAGTTTGCGTGCAACTCGTTAGTAAAGATGCAAGTAGGATGCAGAGGAGTAATGGCAAGCGTTTCATCGGCAGCGACTTAAAAGCAACGAGAATCCATGGACGTTTGTGGTTTGGGGGAACCGGTTGTCTTAATCTACTAATGATATTTTGCCCGCCTCCCATAAACGGTGGTCGTCGGTAGCAACCAACAACTTTACAACTAAACAACGGATATCCCGATGTCGATTCTCGCAATTGATCTGGGCGAATGCAACTCGATGCGGTGCTTTTACAACAAAAAACCGAGTTTCAGAAGGCTCGGCAGTTTCTGACAGCTACGGTGAATGAACCCAAACTCGTTTAACGGCAATACCTGAGGCGACTCGTCTGCAACACGACTGACTCTGGACTTCAACTGATGCTGCTCCGCTCCGGAGTCGGGTTTTCGTATTTACTTCGCCGGCTAGGAGTGTCTTTTGACCGAATTTCGTTGACTGGATCTTCGATGGATACGTTGAGCCTAGAACAACTGCGGTGCAAAAATGTGCAAAGGAAAGCGGCCAAATAAAAGCACAATTAGGCACGAAAACGGAAAGCGGTGGGTTTGAGGAAGCGGAGTTGAAGACGCTAAGAGCTATAGAGTCGCCTGTGGCTTGCCGTGCAACGTTGGGGTGTGAGGAGATTCCGCTCGTCAAGCTGGACTGCTTCCGCCGCTATTGCAGACACTGAACTGTCAATATCCAATTCACTCAAGACTGACGCGGACATTGCACTCCGACAATGCAGAGAGGGGCCACTGACACGGTCTAGCGGAAAAGGCGGCAGCATGCTGGGCCAAATAATTGACGATTTTCAGGGGAGATTGACTTCACCTAGGTGGCGGAGAGCTTCAGCTTGGACCAAGGGGTCTTGGTCTTGGCTGAGCCATTCTAACCAGGGTTGGGCATTGAAATCCTTATTGGTTCGCAGCTTTCGCATGACTTCTATGCGGCGCTCTGAAGAAGCACTTACAAGGTCTAGAGCTGTGGCCAATTGCGGTGGTGTCCAACCGCGATGTTGAAGTTCAACCATGGAGGCGTCCCGAAGGCTTTCGTCTTGTAACCTGAGGATCAAGTCACGCTCGGCTAGCTTGAAAAATGCGTCCTGCTGATTAGTAATGTTCGCCTCGAGAAGTTGATACCTTCCAGAGTGAGGTCGGAAGATTTCTGGTGCTCTTTGCCCCACCTTTTCGAAGGCAGCAAATTGGAAAATTGGCTCGTTGAGGTCTCGGCGAAATTGATCGGCGGACGGAGGCGACCGTTGAAATGCTGCCGCTGGGGCAATTGGCATGTCTACATTTTTTCCGGGTCGCCCATTCGTTCTTGCTCCGGCAACTGTTGGTTCTGCGGTGGATGCATGTCTGCCGAAGTCGTCCGAGACTGTCACCTCTTTCGTGATTGATGCTAGCAGCTGCGCGTCGGGTATTACCCACTTTTCAGCCGACTCCCTTGGGAGATACTCCCACAGCGCAAATGCCGTCAGATTGCCAAGCAGAAACAGAGTTAGGATTTGAACAAGTCCTGCCCTACGAGGATTGAAGTTTTTTGAATTCGCCGATGTCTTCGAGGTTGGCGGGTTGGGGCTATCGTATTCTTCGCGACTATCAGTATCGTTCAGCAATTGTTCGGCGACGGAAGTTTCGGCCGGTGATGGATCTGAGCCGGAATCTCGAAGTTCAACAAAACGAATCTTCAATGGTTTTTGATTCAAGGTGGGGTCCTAGGGCGACTGCTGACTTGATGCTTTCAAAAGATCTTTTCCCAAAACCAAGAATCCAGCTCAAGATCATCTGCGATTCGAATGTTCTTTCGCGTTGGTCGTCCGCTTTCGCTCCTAGTGTGTAGTTGCAGTATTGAAATTGGTGGGCAAACGCCGAAGACAGAACCAAGCAGTTTTACGGCGACCGCGCAATACCAGCAAAGGCTCTGTCTTGCTTTGCCCAGGTCCTGTAGGCGTGACTGCTAACGCGGCTTCGGGCGCGTTTTTGGGGGTGGCTTCTCGTAGAGTGCAGGCATTTCGTCGATGCGAACTGGATTCCAGTCGTTTCAGCTCAATCGCATTGCGCGCGGAGGAGTCTTTGTGCTCTTTCTACTTGCATTGCTGCCCCAACTCGGCTTTGCCCAGACTCGGGAAGGCACATCGAGTCGCAACGCGAGAGCGGATGCAGTTCGCTACATCCCGTACTCGCGTTTGAAGTCCTCCGTCAGCGAGAAGATCGATGGCGTTGTGAAAAACCCGAGCTTCTTTCGTCGCATGCCTACGGAGCAAATTGACTGCGATCCAGACATGTTTACTTTCATGGTTCGCCGGCCTGAAGTGATGGTCAATATTTGGCAGGTCATGGATATCACCAAGGTTACCGCGCGTCGTCTTAATGATTACTCATTTATTGGGAACGACGGAGCGGGCACGATTTGCCGCTGCGATCTCGTTTTTGCGACCAAGAATCTGCATGTCTATTATGGAGAGGGTTCCTATGATGGCTCTCTTGCTCCGCGGAAAGTAACTGGGAGTTGCGTTTGCATCCTCAGAACAAAGAGTACTACCGGATCCGCGGGAGAGAATCTTGTCAGCGGGACGATGGACGTCTTCTTGAAGTTTGACAACTTTGGGGCAGATCTGTTGGCTCGAGGTGTGGCTCCATTTATAGGTAAAACCACCGATTACAACTTTGTGGAGACAGCGAAGTTCATTGGGCAGATTTCGCAAGTCTGCGAACTTTCTCCAGGCGGCGCACGGAACCTCGCGAACAAATTGACTGGCATTCAGCCTGAGACGCGTTCTGAGTTTGCAAAGATAGCGACTACGATTGCCACTAGGAGCAGGCGTTCGGAGGCGGCAATGTACTCGCAACGTGTGAACACTGGTATCCGTCCTGGCATGTCGTTGGCTCGCCGGCAGTTGGGAGCTTCAGCCGGGGCAGAACAAACTACGGCCATGGCGCAGTCTTCGAGCGACGGGCACCGAGCACCGATCGCAAGTCCTGCTGAGCTGAAGAACATTTCACCTACGCATCTTCGACTGAGCGATTCCACGATGGATGAGTTGCCAAGCGTGAGTGAAGACCTCGGCATGTCGAATGAGCCAAAATCGAAACTCTCAGCCCTTGATCTCAGTCCCGGTTCTCCGGAGTTGAATTCGGAGACTTCAGAACTTGAGTCGCAGGAAAAAATCGCTGGCTTATCGGAATCTGGCGAGGCTGCTTCGCCTTCGGACGCAGTGTTGCAGCAGGCGAAAGTGAAGCCGCTCAAGCCGCAAATCTTTATGCGTCGCTAAGTTGCCTCCTATTCGGGTCGATTGTTATTTGACCAATTGCCATTTGGGTCCGAGCCACGGAGTAGCACTCCTTTGGCGTTCCACCCCAATCCCGCCTTTACATCGGTGCTAGCGTACCTGAGTGTTAATCCGCAACGGCGTCGGTCGGAGTCGTTAGCTTCGGAGCCGTGCAGTAGCAAATCGCTGTGTAAAGAAATCTGACCCGCTTTCAGTTCGTCGTATACAATTGTTCCGAAAGCCTCGGGGTCATCTATGGTTTGGTTCAGCACATTGTGCTCGTCTGGATCGCTCTCGCGGTAGGTGAGATGTCCGCTATTTTGGGACCCCGCCACGAACTTCATACACGCGTTTTCTTGGTCTGCATCATCAATGGCAAGCCAGACAGTGACAGCTTTTGAGGGTGAAAGCGGCCAGTAGCTAGCGTCTTGGTGCCAGGCAACTGCTTTTCCGTCTCTTGGCATTTTGCAGAAAAAGTGAGAGCCCCAACCGACGACGTTTTCTCCCAAAAGATCCGAGACGCAATCCGCAATTCTTGGTTCGCTGAGAATGTCGTAGACTGGTCCGTAGCTCAGGTGCGCAGAGCTGATGGAGTAGCTGTCGCCGCCCTTAGCGGTCACTTCGGCCAAGAGTTCATCAAAGTACCCTCGGATTGAGGCGATTTCGTCATCGGAATAGATGGAAACGGGAGCAACGAATCCTTGCTCATTGTACTGTTGAAGCTGGGCGTTGCTTAGCGACTTCGGGGCGGATACCGTAGAGGGGTAAAACGTAAGGTCGCGCTCCATGGCTTTGAGCTCGGAGTCTGAAGGCACGACGCTAAATTTCTTGGCTTCAGTGGGTTCGTTCATTTCGCAGCTAGTAAATAATCGTCTAGGGTCAATTTGGATGAATCACTGCAAATTGGCTTGTGCAGCTATCCATGAAATTCTCAAAGTCTGGTTAAGATATAGTCTCCCTTCCTTTTTATACTTCAACTCTTGTTCACAAGGTATACGCGTTGCACGCCGAGTCGGAAGAAACCTTAGATCAGCACAAGAGGCGAATCGCATTTCGCTGCTCGTGCGGAGCAGACGTCCTGCTTCCGATCGGAGGCAACGGCGAGTGTGATACATGCGGTCGCGCGATTCTATTGGGCCGTATGGATCCGTCTCAGACCATCTCGTTTTGTTCTGAGATCGGCAGCGGTACATCCATCCATTTAGAAGACGGTCCCGATCGAACGGGCGAAACACTTGGGCACTTTCAGCTCATTTCCAAGCTCGGCTATGGCGGGATGGGAGCCGTATACCGGGCGTTGGACGAGTCCTTGCAGCGTTTTGTGGCTGTAAAAGTCATTCGATCTTCTGATACGCAGTCGCCGCAGGGAAAGAAGTTAGTTCAAAGGTTGCTGGATGAAGCGGTGGCACAGGCTCGATTGAATCATCCTAATGTGGTCACGATTTACTATGTTGGGCGCGAAGGGGAAGAGCCGTTTTTCGCGATGGAGTTGCTTCCTGGCCCGACTTTGGCACAGAAAATCCAGCACGAGCCTTTGCCTTATGAAGACGTCATTCATTATGCACGCCAAGTAAGCTCAGCGCTTGCGCAGGCTCATCGATTGGGGCTGGTCCACGGTGATATCAAGCCGAGTAATTTGGTGCTCGCGGATGACAAAACAGTCAAGCTCAGCGATTTTGGACTTTCGAAAACCGAAGGCACGCAGCCAAGCACGGGGATCAGCGGCACATTGAGCTACCTTGCACCTGAGTTGCTTCAAGGAGGCGCACCAACGTTGCAGAGCGACATGTACTCCTTAGGTGTTACGCTTTTTGAGCTTACATTTGGGCGTCGTCCCTATGCATTGACTGGTAAGACAATTGCCGAACAAATTTCCAGTAAAAATGTTGCTGAAGTAGAATTTCCGTCTAAGTGGCCCGACTCAGTTCCTCTGAAGTTTCGCGAGCTACTCGAAAAACTGATGGCGCGTGACCCAGACTCTCGCTATCGAGATTTTGCGGAACTTGAAAGTGATTTGAAGGCCATCGCGCCAATTGGTCTCACGAGTGCCAGTCTCATTATTCGCGTCTTGGCCTTCATTATCGACTATTGCGTCATCGGATTGGGGCTCTTGCCTTTCTTCTATATTCAAGACCAGATCCTATTTGGCTATCTAGATAACTCGGCACGCGGGCTGATCCCGTTGGTCATATTGGTCCCTGCCATCGCGGTGTTTGCTGAGCAGAGCGGCAGACGTACGCTGGGACGCTGGCTCTTTCAGGTGCGAATGGTTGATAAGCACGGATTGCTCTTGGAAGGAAAACGACGACTATGGCGTAGCGTGCTGCGTTATACTCCCGCTTTCTTACTCGCCATTGGTTTGATCCTGACCAGTTACAACTGGTTTGTACTCCGAGTTATCATCTCTCCGCTGGACGAACTTTGGTTACTGGCCGACATTATCCCGGCCCTTGGCCCGAGCCACTTGGCCCTGCATGATCGACTCGTCAGAAGCCGGATCGTGCTGGACACCGTGTCCGGCGCCTAGTTGAATCGGCGCCGAAGGTAGGTATTCGCAACGAAGAGTTCGATTGAGTCTCGATAGAGTGCAGATGTACTAATTTGAAGGTTCTGCGTATTTCTCAGGCTGTGCCACAAACATTTTCAATTGGTCGGCACCAGGAAAATAGTAGCGTTTCCCTTTGTATACGGTTCCGAAATCTGTTTTCCCGGCAACTTCCTTTTGCATCTCTACGCGGCATACCGAGCACATTCCGCCGAAAGCTAAATCAGCGTTTTCGTATTTCTTGGGATTCGCCATAAATTTGGCTTTCTGATCCGCAGCAGGAAATAGATAGAGACGCCCGTTGCGAAAGGCAGCGTGATGCACTGAACCAGTTGCTCGTACTTTTCCATCAACAAGGCAGACGGTGCAATCGCCGTTTAGTGCAGGAACGTATTTTGCAACGTTGGAGAGGAACATTTGCCGCTGTTTTTCTTCTGGGAAGAGGTATCGTTTGTTGTCCACATCCACAAAAAACCGTGCGTTTCCTTTCACCCACTTCTTCATTTCAAGAATGCAAACTGGGCAGTAGCCATCCATCGCGATTGCTACCGACTTGGTCGTTGTCCCAGATCCCCGCATTGAGGAACCTTGTACCGTGGTCGATCCTTGTTTCGTGGTGGAACCCTGAGTTCTAGTACCGGACTGTGCGTAAACACTGTTAAGGGAAGTAGCAGCTATTAGAGTTGCCACTGCAAGGTTAATTGGGAACCTAGAAGCTTGTAACCATGTAGACATTTTGTATCTTTCAATCTGAATGCTCGAGCGAAGTTTTTTCTATTCCTTCGACTCGCGGGGCATTGGGAAGATGAATTAAGCGAGCACAAATAGTCGTACAATGGGAGCGTGCTCTCAGTCTAATCGCTTACAGAAGAGCCAAAAAACCATATACTTTTTGGTTCTTAGACAAAGCTGTAAGCAAGTTCACACAACAGCAGCCCGCACACCCATATTCTTCCCAATTCGGATCCTCTGATGACACTAGCAGTTGAAGGTCTCGTTGCTGCCACACTTACACCCTTTGGGAAGGACGGGCAGGTAAACTACTCAGCGATCCCAGGTCTAGTCTCCAGTTTGAAAAGTTCAGGGATCAACGGATTGTACGTCTGCGGAAGTACCGGTGAGGGAGTTTCGCTCACGCGAGAAGAACGATGCCAAGTCGCGGAGGCTTACGTGACGGCTGCCAACAAGCAGCAATTTGTATTCATCCAAGTTGGACATAATTCGATAGAAGAGTCGAA
>JBCCEO010000346.1:0-8000 GCA_039030255.1 Planctomycetota bacterium
TGGCAAGTTTTTCGCTCAGTTCGGCCCATTGCTTCGGCGCAGGTACATCTCGACGGCCAGCCAATCCAGCCAACATGCCTCGAAGCAAGGCGGCTTGAATTGTCGCGTCATCCGTCTTCGACAGGGTTTCGGCCAGAGTCTCCAGTACGCTTTGGTCTTGGGCAACAGGAGCCGCACGCAAATAGTGCGGTTGTACGAGTATCAACAGGGAGCTAAGCCCGATAAAAAAGTGGGCGAAGCTGCGGTAGGCGTTCATCACGTTGTTCTAAGCGGCGAGGTGAGATTTTGACGAGTTGGGGAGCAGCTAGAATCCTCTAGCCGTCTCTCTATTTTAGCAGGAAATCAAGGAGAAAGAATAGAAAGTATCGATGTTCGGCCCACGGGCGCAATCGCTGGAGTACAGGCTTTAGCCGCTGCCGAATCGCCGAAAGTCTTTGACGACGTCTTGACGACTTCCGCTACTAGGTTCTTGCGACTTTGAGCCGCTGGCCGTAAGGCTCCGGCACAATCGCTGGAGTGCAGGCTTCTAGCCGCCTACTGTGCAGCTGCAAAGCCCGGCCGCATACGCGTCACGGCTCACAGGCAGTCAGGATATGAGGGCGGGGCTTTCGCGGGAGCGAAAGAAGACCATGGGAAGATGCATCCTTGCACCTCCGAAGTACTTGGCTGCACGAACCAAGTTGGTCACAGCCAGGCTGCTATCGGAAGAAGCAGGTGATCTCAAACCAGAAATCATCTAGCTCTCGAAAAAAGTTCGCCCAGGGTCCACGTTGTGGCCGTTGAGGCGATTCGTCCGGCACTTCCTCAACTTCAATGGGAGACTCACCCTCGGCAGGTGATTCTGACGCCACCTCCTCAGGCTCCGTCACCGGCGCGTCTGATTCCTCGGGCTGAGTTGGGTCAGGGTTGACTCCAGGATCTTCGCTTGGCGGGCTCGCTTCCAAACTGTCATCGATAACATCCGGAGTGATTTCGACTTCTGGTGTTGACACGTACAGAGTTGCCACGGCCAGATGGCTAGAGTTTTCGCCTTCGTGTGTTCGATAGATGACCGAATCGATGCCTGCGAAATCGGAACTCGGTGTGTACTCGAAAGATCCATCCGACTGCATTTCCAGCTCGCCATGCTGCGGGCCGCGATAGATTTCGGCTTCCAGCGGTGCTGGATTAGAGAGATCTTCGATGTCATTCGCGAGAACGCCATCCTCAGATGCAACCGACAGTGTTTCACCCGCGGTTGCTTGGTAGGCTTCGTTGTTGGCTACAGGAAGCTGAACGACTTCGTGGACCAAGATAGAGACTGAGGCTGCCGCGGAATCAGAACCGTCCATCGCATGGTACGAAAACGAATCCATCCCTACAAAGCCTTCGTCAGGTGTGTAGGTCCAATTGCCATCTGTGTCCTCCTCAAGTGTTCCATTTTGAGGAGCCTCGGCAATTTCTGCCACGAGAGTATCGCCGTCCAAGTCCATGTCGTTCATGAGCAAGGAGTCAGGAGCAAAGGTTATCGCCGTTGCTTCATCAGTTTCCATCGTGTCATCTTCTGCAACTGGCGCGTCGTTGACTGAGGCCACGACAATTTCAGCCATCACGATTTCACTCATGAGTTCGCCATCGCTGACACGGTACGTGAAGGAATCGGTACCATGAAAATCTGCAACGGGCGCGTAAACAAAGCCTCCATCATCCTGGACCGTCAGCGTTCCGTGTTCAGGCATTTGTTCCAAGGTGATTTCCAGCGATTCTGAATCTACGTCCGTGTCATTAGCCAGCAGATCTACGCTAGCAATGCTAAGTGCTTCGTCTTCCATGGCAGCTAGGCTTTCACCGACGGCGATCGGTGCATCGGCTACAGGCTCGATAGAGAGCTCTACGACGACAAGATCACTTTGCTTGGCTCCATCGCTGATTCGATAGGTAAACGCATCAGTCCCGTAGAAATCCGGGTCTGGCGTATAACTAAAACTGCCATCTGGCTGGAGCTCGACCGTGCCATGCTCGGTCAAATCCATGAGTTCAACAGTCAGCTCGTCCTGGTTTGCATCGAAGTCATTGGCCAGCACCCCTTCCTCTACCAAGATGTTCAAGGCTTCGTCCTCGGGCATCGAGTAAAAATCATTGGCGCCCTCAGGAGCAACATTAGGATCGGTGACTTGGATGGTCACTGCCGCGAAGTTACTCGCGGAAGACCCGTCGTCAACCTGATAGAGAAAACCATCCTGTCCGACAAAGCCGGGGTTGGGTTGGTAGGAGAAAGTTCCGTCGGGGCGTAGTTCCAATTCGCCATGTCGGGGACCGAGAAATTCCAGTGCAGTAAGCGAATCGCCATCGATGTCGAGATCGTTGGCGAGAACGCCGCTGGTTTCGACTTGAAGCGGTTCATCGACCAGTGCTTCGTAGGTGTCATTGACGGCTACAGGCGAAACTCCTGCAAACACGACTCGCTGCTCGAGCGACTCCAGGCGCAGGTTATGCAGAAGCGCTTTGCGACGCTCTGTTTCTTGATTCTGGCGATAGTTCTTCAAGGCACGTTGCGACGACTTGGACTGTTGGAAAATCTTCATGCGATTTCTCCGTGGGTTGTGCGTATCGCCCAGGTGAAGACTTGGAAATGCGGCATGACGATCATGCTGGATTGCCAATCAATCACTTTCACGCAGGCGACGCGCGACAGAAAATTATCAAATTCCATTCATTGAACTTGTGTCAGTCAACGATTCGCCGCAGCCATTCGTCCACTTTGAAGTAACGTGGATCGCCGCCAGAAGTGCTCGGAAACCAGACAAGCTAGCGTTGGTTTGGAACCATCGGTCGCTTCGCCTGGCTGAGCGTGCTTCTATTTCTTCCCCTCGATCCATCGACCTTTTTGCCAGTTAAACCAGCTTGACGTGGCTTGGGGCATGGCGTTGGTCGACGCAAGTCGTGGATCATCATCACGCAGCTTTGGTCTTGGTCAACGAAAGCAAAACAAGAATCTGACTAGCGAGCCGTCGCAAGCATTTGAAGTTGGCCAAGCAATCGCGGTGAATACTAGTTCGCGACTTGTTCTCAAGTTTTTTGAGAAAGAATCTTCACGTCGAAGGGGACGCTGATGAAATCAAAAATGTCCACTGTTGCGATTTCTTGCACGCCTCGTAGCAGACGTCGCCAAGACTTTCGGCGTACTATGATAAGGAGCCGCTGGCCGTGAGGCCCTGGGAACAATCGCTGGAGTGCAGGCTTTAGCCGCCTCCCTTGCAGCTTTCAGCGACCCGAAGGAAACAACTGCGGCCAGAATGGGCCATGGGGGAGAAGCAAAAACTGCTTCTCCCCCAATCCCTCCTGGATAGCAACCCGAAGGTTGCTTGCTTTAGGGCTAGCTCGTTTTACAACAAACGTGATGCTAGCGAATTTCGATGGTGCCCCAGAACACATCCTTGCCGCGGATGATATGGAACTTAGGAGCCGATGCAGACCGCATTTTTTCGGACTTGAGAATCCAGTCGAGGTCGGTCCAGTTGGGTGTTTGCCATTCCATCAGTCCAACCAATATATCGCCGGACCGAATGAGGGCTTTGTCAGCCGGGCTACCCTTGCGAACATTGCGAATTCGGAGCCCGCCGTTATAGCTTGAGTCGACACGACGGACTTGGCTAGCATCTGCTGGCTCCAGTTGGAACCCAAGTTCTTTCAGTGCCTTTTCACGTTGCGTTCCGGTGGATGCCAGCTGCACACGAGAGCCCGACGAGGAACCGAGCACTAACGTCGCTTCCACGACATTCTCGCTACGATCCAATTCCATTTGGACTTGAGAGCCCGATCGCAATCCTAGCAATGCAAGTTCGTATTGCATGCGATTCGTGACCGGTCTCCCTCGTATGCTGCGGATCACGTCACCCGGCTTGAAGGAATTGTCCTGCGAGCGAACAACGACGACTTCAGAATTGCCGCTTTCGTAATTGGTCTTTACCTGCAGCTGGCGTCCGCCGAGATTGCTGCGATATTTGGAAATCATGTCGGCCGCGATGTCCATCGCCTTGTCGACAGGAATGGCGAAGCCAATTCCCTGGGCTCCAATTCGAACGGCAGCATTAATGCCGATCATCTCACCGTTCGCATTCAAAAGCGGGCCACCCGAGTTTCCTGGGTTAATGCTGGCATCTGTTTGGATCAGATCAGGGTAATCTTGAACACCGTTGACTGGAATGTCACGGTGCAAGGCACTGATAATACCGTCGGTAACCGTGTCGTGGTATCCGAATGGATTTCCGATCGCGATAACGGGCTCACCACGCATCAGATCCGAAGAGGTTCCGCAGTCGATGACTGGCAAGGCGCTACGGGAATCGATCTTGATCATCGCCAAGTCCGTTTCAGGATGGCGAGCGATGAGCTGTCCGATGTACTGACGGCCCGTGCTCAAGGTGACTTCGATGCGACCAACGTCTTGAATAACGTGCTGGTTCGTCAGGATGTAACCGCGTGGGTCGACGATGACGCCAGCACCCATGCCGTTGACTTGTTGGTTATCGCTTGCGATTCCGGCGGCGGAAGTCGCAGGTTTATTGCCTTCGATATTCACCACCGAAGGCTCGGCGCGCTGAATCGCACGCACCGTGCTTGTCCGTCGAGCGGACAGTTCGTCGGCGCTAGCAGTGGTGATTACCAGCAAACCAGCAAAAGCTAGTCCTGCTATGCGGCAAAGGCATTGAATCGGCTTCGTCATGGAGACCCTTCCGAGCGGGAAATCGGTTGGGTAGCAATCTGGAGAGTGGGAATCTCGCAGAATGCCACAAGTTAATGGCGCACTGAGACCAGTGGCTGGGTAGAAGACAGGATCGGTTGGACTGGTTCGAGGGCTTAATCCGCTAAAAATTAATCTGCAGTCACTTCCTAATTTAACACCCGGTTAATTTGCGGTGACTTTTTCGCCTGCGCCAGAGTTTTGGATTGGGTTCAGGCGGCGGAGTGCCCTAAGGCAGAGATTTCCGCATTGGCTAGCCTCAGCGTCCCGGCTTCGCAATTTGCATTGCGGTGTTGTCGCGCCTATCAGCAGCTAACTTGATCTACGAGCTCTTGGGCTGTTGGTCGATGCTGCGGATGTATTGGCGGAGTCGCTCGAGCTCGTCGGTGGTGTCCTTGAGACGCAGCATGTTTTCGACACGTTTGAGAAGTTCTGGTTTATTGATGGGTTTGGAGAGAAAGTCGTCGGTTCCGGCTCGGACGGCACGCTCGATGTCGCCCAATTCATTTAAGGCAGTCACCATTAGAACCATGATCTGCTTGAGCTCGGCGTCGCCTTTGATTTGCTCGCAAACCTCAAATCCACTTAGCTTGGGCATCATTACATCCAACAAGATCAGGTCGGGTTGGAAGCTCTTCACTTTTGCTAGCGTGTCTTCTCCGTCGACAGCAAACTCTACTTCGCAATCCAAAGTCGCAAGGTAGGCCTCTAGCAGTTCGCGATTGGCAGCATTGTCGTCAGCGATCAGAATCTTGTTGGATGACATGGATTTGCTCGAAGGGCTTCTGGATCGTTTGTGTCGTTCAGGATTGAGAAATGCGTCTCCGTGTGGAGCGCAAAATCCGCCCCTCTCCGCTCGCATTACTCACGACTCTCCCAAGGGAGAGTAAGTATTTAGTGGACAGTGATTAGCTCATTCTAGCCAGTGACTGCCTGTTGCGGAGCGGTGCCAGCGAAGTGCGGGTGCAATTAAACCTCGCAACCGGCTGCGGGTACGGGGAAGGATTGCCCCATCGCGGCGATTTCACTGCGAATGGACTCTAACAAGTTCTTGTCGTCTTTCGATTTCAGTGTTTGCACGATCCAGTCGGCGATCTTTTTCATTTCGGTTTCGCCCATGCCACGTGTGGTCAGGGCTGGAGTCCCAATACGGATTCCGCTGGGGTCCATTGGCTTTCGTTGATCGTTGGGGATCATGTTCATATTGACCGTGATACCACAAGCATCCAGCGTGGCTTCGGCCTCTTTTCCACCAAGTCCAAGACTAGTGACGTCGACCAGCATTAGATGATTATCGGTGCCACCGCTAACGAGAGTCATGCCATGAGATTGAAGGGCATCTGCTAGGACCTTTGCATTGTTGATGACAGCTTGTCCGTAGGCTTTGAAGTCCGGTTGCAGGGCTTCCTGGAAACAAACTGCCTTGCCAGCAACGACGTGCATCAACGGACCACCTTGCAGACCCGGGAAGACCGCACTGTTGATCTTCTTGATGTGTTCTTGCTTGGCTAGCACCAATCCCGATCGTGGACCGCGCAAAGTCTTATGCGTCGTGGTGGTCACATAATCTGCACAGGGGACTGGATTGTTGTGGACCCCTGCTGCAACAAGCCCAGCGTAGTGGGCCATGTCGGCCAGTAGTTTGGCGCCGCACTCGTTTGCGATTTCCGCAAACTTGTCGTGATTGATTTCGCGTGGGTAAGCGCTCGCTCCGGCCACGATCAACTTCGGTTTGTGTTCTTTGGCCAAGGCGGCGACTTGATCGAAGTCGATGCGGTGCGTCTCGTCGTTGACTCCGTAAGGAATAAAATTGTAGAGTTTTCCTGATATGTTCAGTCGCATGCCATGGGTGAGATGGCCGCCTTGAGCAAGATCCAGCCCGAGAACGGTGTCGCCGGGATCCAAACAGGAAAGATACACGGCGGTATTGGCCTGCGAGCCGCTATGAGGCTGCACATTGGCCGCCTCAGCGCCGAATAGCTCGCAAGCGCGATCCATCGCAATTCGCTCTACGACATCGACATGCTCGCATCCGCCATAATAGCGGCGTCCCGGATAGCCCTCTGCATATTTGTTGGTCAACACACTGCCGACAGCTTGCATGACCGCGGGCGAGGTGTAGTTTTCGCTGGCAATCATTTCCAAGCCATCTTGCTGCCGAGTAAACTCGTCTTGCATGGCGGCCCAAACGTCGGGATCTTGCGAGGCTAAAATGTTCATAGATTTTCTTTTTCAATGCTAAGAAAGTCTGAAACCGATCGAAGAGTCCTATTCGAGCTTCGAGTGTGGTTTGCTGGAGAGGTGTTGTCCTGACGAAGGCGATTTGCGACTTGCACTGAAACAATTGTCAGCCGCGCTGCGAGGATCGTCAACGACTGAATGAACGTCCCACCAATTCCAAGTACAGTTATATCCAAGTAAAGTTTATAGCGTTAGAAAGTACTTTCCCTTGATCCGCTTTCTTAACGCCCGCTCAAGTATCCGCAGCAACTTTGAAATCACAACGTGACTGAAACCGAAACAATCATCGAGCTTGAGGGATTTACCAAGCGGTACGGCTATCGGACTGCCTTGGACAATGTTTCTCTGAAGATTCCAGCCGGTGTGAGTGGGCTATTGGGTCCCAATGGTTGCGGAAAAAGCACGATGATCAAATCCCTTTTGGGGCTGCTCAAGGTTCAATCTGGTCGGGCAAAAATCCTTGGTTATGAATTGCCACGCGAGATCGGGGCAATTCGCGACGCCGTCGGCTACTTGCCCGAGGATGATTGCTATTTCGCCGGACTATCAGGCATCGAATCAGTTTCCTACATGGCCAAACTTTCTGGTTTGCCAGGTTCTGAAGCCTTGCGTCGAGCCCACGAAGCGATGGACTTCGCCGATTTCGGCCAAGAGCGTTATCGCAATGCGGAGACCTATTCGACAGGCATGCGGCAGAAGCTTAAATTCGCGCAAGCCATTGTTCACGATCCGCAGCTTTTGATTATGGACGAGCCGACATCGGGGCTTGATCCGGAACAGAGAACTTCGATGCTTCGCAAGATTAGTAATTTGGCGCAGCGACACGGCAAGTCTGTTTTGATATGCACGCACATCCTTCACGATGTCCGTACCGTCTGCGAAAACGTGGTCATCATGTCAAATGGCCAAATACGCTTGGCGGACAGTTTGGAAAACTTGAGCAAACCTTCCTCCGGTGGCGTGTTTGTAGAAGTTGAACCTCAGCAGCGGTCGACGGATAACGATCCTTATCCAGATGCTCGTATCCTCTCCGAAA
>JBCCEO010000347.1:0-7983 GCA_039030255.1 Planctomycetota bacterium
AAATAGATAGCGTATAGTTGCGTTCTTAAATGCTCCGACTCAAGGGACTTGACCAGGAGTTCAATGGATTCCACCGGGGCGGTGTCAATTTCGCGAATCGCTGCCGACGCAAAGCTCTCATCCTCTTCATTCGCGATGCGGACAAAAATAGCTGGCACAGCCGACTTGGCATCCGCCCCGAGCGTTCCAAGTGTGGCGACTGCTTTTTGACGTACATTCCAGGAGCTATCTTGTACGGCTCCGGTGAGCCTGGCGACCAATTCGCTTCGATCTTTTTGCACCGTCGCAAGTGCGTCAATCGCCAGCACCCGCACGCGCTCTTGCGGATGATCTAGAAGTCCTTCCAATGTGCGAGGTAGGTCTTTCGAGACTGGCTTGAGGGCGGAGATCGCTTCCAGGGAGGCAAGCAGCAATTCCTCGTCTCTGCCAAGGTTTCCCACAAGTAAGTTGCCGAGCCTTGATTCCTTGATCTTGAGACTAGCCAAGCAATTTGTGGCAGCGCTGCGAATCCGGGTGCTTTCTTCGGTCAGTCCATTCTCCAAGGCATCAATAAGCTCCTTCTTGTCCGAATCTTCCGTTATTTTTCCTAACGAATTGAATGCAGCAACTCTTGTTTCAATTGTTCCCCTTTGCGTAGCTCGGACGACCTGCTGCAACAAATCACTCAACAAATTGGGGGCATTTTCCAAGGACGTTAGGGCGGCAGTAACTACCTTAGGGGATTCGTCATCGAGTCCTGCCTTGAGCACTCTTTGCTGACTAGTCCCTCGAATTGGCAAGCTTGCGGCACTGGAACAAGCGACAGCTCGCACAGATTCGGACTTGTCGCGACTTGCCCGCTCAAGCAATTCATCCAGTTTCTCGGTGGGCAATTCCTTGATCCGAGCTTCGTCCATGTCGGATAGAATTAGAGCCAGAGTGTGCAAGCTGGCGGCTCTTTCTGCAGGCTCGCTCGCCCGAGTCATCTCGCGAATTTGTTGGAAAAGCTCAGGAGACACCACTGGGCTGTCGGATCCGATTTTCCCAATCGCACGAATAGACGTTACTCGAACGACGGGCAATTCACTCTTCAAACCACCGAGTAAAACTTCAGAGGCTGAGTCGCCTGCATTGGACAGGGCGGCAGCAACATAAGGCTCGAAGTCGGGATGCTCCTGCAGCAATTCGATCATGGTGCTTAATGCACCGGGGCCGAAATCGGCAAGCTCCGTTGCGATATCTTCTGGTTTAGACTCTAGCCGCAATAATTGTTCTAGTATTCCGCGGACTTCTGCTGATTCTTCAAGCTTCATGTCGCTCAGCATGGCAATCATGCTCACGGACAAATCGGCATCCGACTTCGGAAGCTTTTCCAAGGAACCGATCAAAGCCGTTGCGAGTCTCGTTTGGTCTAGCTGAGCTTTGTGTTGTCCAAATCGGGCTGCAACGCGGACACCGGGCGAAGCATCCAGCAGACCAGCCAAAATGATCGCTTCAAGCCGATCTTGAGGGAGTTCGGATTCGACAGCGGCTTGCAGTGCAAGTTCACGCACCGCGTCATCTTGGTCCTGTAGACTCTTTTCAAACTGCTTCAGTGCAGTCTGCGGCTTTTCTTCGAGTCCCCTTAGTCCTCGAATGGCTTCGATGCGAACATTGGCCGAGGAGTTTTCGGCCAATCGAAGTAGAAATGCAGCGGCAGAGTCGGTGGTCAAAACAATGTCGATACAAGCTTCGGCTGCGAGTCGCCTTAGCTTCTCCCGGTCGCTATCGAGTGACTCTTGCAGCATGGGCAAAGCAGCTTTGGCGTCGGGGCCTATCATGGCGAAAGCACGAGCTAAATCCTCGCGGGTATCTGTATTGGCCTTTTTCCAGAGTTCCAGCATGGGTTGGACAGCAGGTTTGCCAATATTGCCGAGCGCGATCGATGCACGATAGCGCGGCTGGTCGCTTCGATCCTGCATTGCTTCTAGCAATTCTGGCATCGCGGCTTGAGCCGCTTTGCCCGCACGCCCAAGTCCCATCAAGGCTTGGAACTGCAATTGCTCGTCGTGATCATTGGCGACTTCGGCCAAACCGCGAATCACGTCTTGGGAGCGTTCTCCCCGACGCACTAGTTCGTATACCGCGTCGCGACGCTGTTTTAAGTCGCTGGACTGGAGCTGTTCGACTAATTCTGCTACGGGTTGATCTTCTATCTGCGCGATTGCGGAAAGAGGAACGAAGCAGGCCACGCAAAATGCGACAGAACACAGAATTGCAGGCGATAGAAGGATCGCGCCGTATGATGCAAGGAAACTCGTGGCCTTCATACCCAAGAACACTACTAATGCGTTACGACAAATTTGATAAGGATCCAGTGCTGTCACCGATATACGGGACATTCACATCCATACGCTCAAGCATCGACTTGAACAAATTGCACATCGGAGTTTCGTGGTCAAACCGCAGGTGACGGCCCGAGTCCAGGGTACCGGCTCCGCCGCCAGCCAGCAGTACTGGCAGATTCTCATTGTTGTGGCGATTCCCATCACTAATACCACTGCCGTAGACGATCATTGAATTGTCCAACAACGTTCCCTCGCCCTCTTGAATCGCCTGCATGCGCTGCAGCAAGTAGCTGAGTTGTTCCACGTGGAAGGTGTTGATTCGAGTGATCTTTTCCAACTTTTCAGGATCGTCACGATGGTGGGACAGGCTGTGGTGGCCTTCTGGAACGCCAATGTCGCGGTAGCTCTTATTGTCGCCTGCGTTGGCAAACATCATTGTAGAGATTCGAGTGGAATCCGTTTGAAAGGCCAAGATCATCATGTCGCACATCAAGCGTAAATGCTCTTTATGCTCCTTGGGAATGCCGGTTGGGACGGGGTAGTCGACATCCATGTCCATGTTCAAGTCATTCGTACCTGCAATAATACGGCGTTCGATTTCACGCACGCCCGTCATGTACTCGTCCAGTTTTCGGTTGTCGGTTCGGCCCAGTTGTTTTTGAAGGCGTTTGGCGTCAGCACTGATGAAATCCAGAACGCTTTGCTGCATCGCATCACGCTGTGCCTTACTCTTGTCGATTTCGCGTTTGGTGCCGCC
Organism: Planctomycetota bacterium; assembly: GCA_039030255.1. Taxonomy (GTDB): domain Bacteria; phylum Planctomycetota; class Planctomycetia; order Pirellulales; family Pirellulaceae; genus Aureliella. The sequence continues at coordinate 3,064 of JBCCEO010000347.1, forward strand.
GGCAAATAGTCTTTCAAATACGAGTCTCGGATTTACTTCTTTGCCAACAGGCGAAGCGGGACCGGCCCAGGAAATGTTCGAAGAGTAGGCACAGCTGTAGCCCGAGTCACAGTTGCCAGCTTGACGCCCGCCGTCGCTGCCTAGTTCCAAGGAAGAGAAACGCGTGTTTTGCCCAACATGCTGGGCGGCCATTTGATCTACTGAAATGCCGGAACGAATGTCCTTGCCATTCGTTTTTCTTGGCTGTGCACCGGTAAGGAAGACCGAGGCCGATCGCGCGTGATCCCCTGCCCCGTCACCGTTGGCTCGTCCCTTATCGTGTGTTAGGCCGGACAGCACCATCAGGTTGTCTCGAACTGGCTCAAGCGATTTGAGAATCCTAGGCAGTTCAAACCCATAACCCTCTGTCTTCGGAGTCCAATTCGGCATGTGAACGCCGTTGGGCACGAAGATATAAGCCATTCGATTGGGCGCGGCTGCAGCTATGTTTGCGGCAACGGGGGCAGCTTGGGCTGAAGCCTCGAGCCAAGGAAGTGCCAAGGAGACGCCTAAGCCTCGCAGGACGGTACGTCGGCTGATTCGATTCATGGTTCCCATCACACTTTCCTCGTCAAATGACGTCCTGTCAGGCCGGTGAATTCGTTGTTCTTCTGTTGTCGAAAACTGATCTAAGTTTCAATCCCGCAAGTACGGCGTCAATCTGGTTGCTCTTGCATCAAGAATGGCTCGCTCGTTGCAATAGCTTTGATCAAAGATTGAAAGCGATGATCGTTTTGTTCCAACTTGCCCACGATGGTGTTTATCGTACACCGATCATAGACGCCAATCCCGCGTCCCAGAGCATAAGTCAGCAGTTTCTCGGTAATACAGCGGCAAAAGGCCTGTTTCTTATCTTCGGCCAGGATATTCACCAAGTCTACAGGCCCATCAAACTTGCGGCCTCCCGGTAGTTCTCCCGAAGAGTCGATGTCGTTACGACCGTCCTTATCGCGCCATTTTCCGATCGCATCGAAATTCTCTAAACCAAAACCCAGTGCGTCCATCTTAGTATGGCAGACGGCGCAGTTTGGATTCGCACGATGCTGTTCTAACTGTTGCCGCAAAGTTCCCAGTGTTTCGCCTGATTCGTCCAACTCTGGTACGTCTGGTGGAGGCGGCGGGGGGGGTTCGCCAAGTAAGTTGTCCAAAACCCATTTTCCGCGTTTCACGGGCGAGGTACGCGTCGGATTGGAAGTAATGAGCAGAACGCTTGCGTGCATCAGTATTCCGCTTCGCTGCCCCTGCAGGTCGACTCTCTGGAAGTCACCGCCCTGCAATGCTGGCAAGCCATAGAATTTCGCCAAATCTTGATTCAAGAATGTGTAATCCGCATTCAGCAGTTCTAAGAGACTTCTGTTTTCAAAGAGGATGTGGCCAAAGAGTTTTTCGGTTTCCAATCTCATTGCCGAACGCACTCCGGCCGTAAAATCAGGAAACTTTTCTGGATCCGGTGTTAGGTTGGTCAAATCTCGCAGCTGCAACCATTGGCCAGCGAAATTCTTGACCAGTTGTTCTGCTCGCGGATCTTGAAGCATCTTTTCGACTTGCGCTTCAATTTGTTCCGGCGTTCTCAACTTGCCCGCCTTCGCAAGTGCCAATAGCTCGCGATCCGGCGTCGTTGACCACAAGAAATAGGACAGACGCGTTGCAAGCTCGAAGTCGTTCAGCGGTCGCACGCCATCGACGAAGTCATCGGGTTTATCCGCTTCGACACGATAAATGAACTGCGGCGAAGACAGAATGCTGATGATCAAAGTTTGCTGAATCTGCTCGTTTGTAAATCCCTTGGTGTAGGTGGAACGCATGAGTTCAAATAGTCGTACTTTGTCACCCGCGCTAACGGGCTTGCGGTAGGCTCGGAAAGCAAAATCTTCGGCGCTCTTCAGTGCTTCTTGGGCCGCCTTTTCCAAGTCCTCTCCCTTTTCCGTCTGATAGGGAAAGACTCGCCGCAATGCCTCTTCATCTTCAACGACTTTTTGGGCTACCAAGGACGCGGCTGCAATGTACTTTTCCATCAAAATAGGCGGAATCGTGAGCACGTCGCCGATATTGTCAAAGCCATCGCCGACATCGTCGGAGGGAAAGTCTTTAGCAAGATCGAGATCCAGTCCCGTTAAATCGCGTATTGTATTGTTATATTCGATTCGATTTAGTCTTCGAATGGTCACGCGACCGGGACGGCTAATTTCACCGCAATCAAAGTCCTTTAATTCTGCGTCGATCCAGTCGATTAGCTGGACGCGATTTTGGTTTGTAAGCGAATCGTAGTCGGCAGGAGGCATTTGGGCCTCACGCATTACCAGCAACATTTTTTCGACCGTCTCAATGCGACGATCGAGGGCTAAACCTTTTTCGAAAAAGTCGACTTGGATGCCGCCCTCTGCTTCTTCGCCCGTGTGGCAGTCGTAGCAATAATTTTGCAGCAACTTGATGGCAGCTTGGCGATTTTCGTCCGGCTCCGCCGCAGGGGCAGAATGGCTCGTTAGCAAAATGGCCAAGAGACAATTAGCTGCCACTGAAAGGATCTGAACGGCGCGTGCTGGAAGCATTTCCACTGAAAACGACTCGAAACGTGAGAGTGATTTAGTTTCTGCTGGCGGGACACTCGCGAAAGCGAATTGGGTTCGCCACGGATCGCAAAGTGGGATGCAGAAGGATTGCCTATCGAATGCGAGGTGCAAAATGGCTCGGCGCTCTTGGTTTCATCTACCGCGCACCTACCTTCCGGCAAGCTCACACTGTCGATACAGCTGCCTTTATTTTAGTCGGCGGGGCAATATGTGTCATCGCCGCTTAATTGGCCTTCACGGATTGAGATTGGGGGATTTGCGGCGTTGAATTCAATTCGGCAAGCGGTACCTCCGCGCTTGCGGATTCCAACTGAGCGTTTCCATTGGAAAACGGTGTGTCCAGGCTAACAACAGGGGGCAAAATCAAGGCTCCTGGCGTTTTCACAGGGTGGAGGAAGAGTTTGCGTCCCGCCTGCACTTCAACTTCATAGCCAGTGCGATATACCGCTGGTTCTCGATTTGCTGCAATGGTCGCAGAGATTCTACCGTGAAAAAAACCACCGTCTGCTTTGGTAACGTTGCCCACGTATCCCTTTTGATCATGGAGTTCGAAGGTTTCTGAATTCATGCGATCGGCAAGTCCAGGATCGGCATCGAAGTAGATTCGGAGTCGTTGTGCAGACAAGTCGCCTTGTATCCCGCGCAAAATTCTGTCACCCCAATACGGGCTGAGACTCGAAAAAACACCGAAAGCACATAAGCCACCGACTGCCAACATGAAGGTTTTTCCGAGCAAAAATAGGGGCCATTTGCCTTCTGGGTTGAGCTGAGTACCGTCCTTGGGGCATGTAATCGCGATCGCCATCATTAGTATTGGCATCGCCACAAACGAGACTCCCAGGATGAAGGGGCGACTTGCTCCGGCGACCAGGATTGCCGATGCAGCTACGATGGCAAGCATCGTTTCGCCGCTGATTTGCAGGCTCAGAGGCTTGCTAGAACTCGAGGCTGGAGTTGACTTCATGGTATCCCGTCGGATTTCCTTACTTTCGGTTTTCTGCGTCCGCCCGTTCCAAGCGAACGAAAGTCCGGTTAAGTGTATGCTCCCCAAATGGAAAAGGCATTCCTCCGTTTGGGGGGGCGATGTGAATTGGAGGAAGCGTAAGAAAAAGGAGGCTGGGTCTCTAGTTCATTACCTAGTGGCAGATAGTTGCGAATGGTCGGCAGTCCTGGGCTGAGAGTGCGTAAACTCCGCGAAAGTTAGCTCGTTTGGTGAATCTGAGCAAAAAGGATAGATTTTCATTCCCTTTCTTTTAAACTTTTGCTGTACCTGAATTTCACCCTGACGCACAGCAAATGTCCAACGCTCCCAACCCTGAGCAGATTGTCTACGACCTGCCCCCTAAGACGGCTAGTCTTACGCCCAATATTTTCGAAAGCCTGCTCCGGCATCGCTGGCTGATTTTGTGCCTAGTGGTGCTTTTGACTCCGCTCGGCTACCTCGTTTTTCTAAAGCTACCGCCTGAGTATGCGTCTGAGGCCAAGTTACTGATCTGGACTCAGGCTCCCCCGGCCGTCGGTGAGCAAGAAGTGGTCTCAACGACAGAAAAGGTGGGCAAGCACCTTCATTTGTTGGGCAGCGAGCTGGTTATGCAAATCGCACTCGAAGATGAAGCATTGCGATCCATGCCTTCGCTAAAGAACGAGCAAGATCCAGTGAAAGAGCTGCGATCGATGATTTCGGTGGAAGCTGCAAGGGATGCTTCGGACACTTTGCTCATTTCAGCCCGCGGAGAACATCCTGACGATCTGCCTGTCATCATTGGCACGGTGGTGGATTCTTACAAAAAGATTCTCGCTGAAGACACGGCTGCATATCGTCAAGAGTCAACGCAATTGATGGAGAAACTGCAGGAGAGATTTTCGGAGGACACTGAGGCCAAGAAACAGCAGTTCTACGAATTGCGTCAAAAACTACAGGTATCGGAGACACCTGAAGGCGGCTATTTCGAAAACCCTTACAAGGCTTTAAAAGCATCGCTTACGGCTCAGGTGCGCCAAATCTCGCCCGAGTATCGCGATTTGCAAGATCGTGTCTTGGGATTGCCCAATCTTAGAACTGTTAGCAAGCAACAGCTCCGAGTCGCAGCAATTGAGGCCAAGTCTTTCTTGCAGCTTTCCGATCAAACTCCTGACTCGACGGTAGCCACTTCTGGAATTGACTTTGGAAAAATTACAGAAGTCGAATCACGCATCGTCGAGTTGACGCTAAAGGCCAAGAAGCAGATCGAATCCGTGGGCGAGAATCACCCATCCGTGCAGAGCATTAACACTGAGTTGGCGTTTTTCCAATCGCAGCTCGACTTGCTGC